>CAZFSF010000008.1:0-5765 GCA_964522045.1 uncultured Desulfobacteraceae bacterium | reverse complement strand
GAGATGATCGGTGAAGAGAGCAAGGATGTCTCAAAGGTCATCAGTAAACTGAAAAAAAGCGGAGAGGTCATGTCGCCCAAGAGGTGCTATTACTCCTTAAGTGAATCAAACAGAGGGCCTGAGGCTGTTGGATGAAATGACCGGTCACCCCAGCATTCTCCGGTATCGAGAGGAAGGCTTTGATGTGATCACATTTTAGCCCATTACGACGAAGAGATCATCGTCACCTGAGGTGCTACAGGTTAAGCATTACTACCAAGCTCCCTTACCGGGATATAATGGCTCCAGATATTGAAAAACGTGAGAAGTGCCCGGACTGCATTGAATGCCAGATGTGCAGTAATAATCGCTGCCGCATTTGCCGGAAAGGAGGGCATGGCAGGGGATCTGGTCAGTTGGGACCCTGTCTTACCCACGGGGAATATTTAGAGTGGAAGAGGAAAATGCACTTAACAAGTGTCCATCCAGAAATGAGATAGTTTTCGCAAGGTCAAGAAAGATGAGTCCCGCTTTAGCGGGATTAACCACAGGAATACATTACAGTATTTCGAGGATTAAAATCCGAATCTGACGTCCCGCCGAGGCGGGACGGAAAATAGCCATTTATGGACGGGCACTAACAAGGATTGATGGGGTGTCGGGGGGGGGAGGGTAAAAATGACCAGATTGTATCCAAAACGGATTATCGGTTTTTATGTGGATGGTTTTCGTTCCATGACAACGGGTCGGACCCTGTGGAAGATCATCTTTATAAAGCTCTTCATCATCTTTGCCATTCTCAAACTTTTTTTCTTTCCCAATTACCTCAATACCAATTTTACAACAGATGCAGAACGGGCCGATCATGTGCTGGGCATGATAACCCAGCCGGTTCAGAACCCAAAATAATAAAAGAAGGAGGCAGCTTGTCATGGTAGAACAGATTGATCTGACGATGGTAAACTGGGCGAGGGCCCAATTCGCCCTGACCGCCATGTATCACTGGATCTTTGTCCCGCTCACATTGGGGCTCTCTTTTCTCATCGCCTTTTTTGAGAGCATCTATGTGAAGACCGAAAACGAGGAATGGAAGAAAATCGCCAAATTCTGGATGATCCTGTTTGGTATCAACTTCGCCATTGGTGTGGCAACAGGGATCATCCTTGAGTTTGAATTCGGGACCAACTGGTCCAATTACTCATGGATGGTGGGCGACATCTTTGGTGCGCCACTGGCAGTGGAAGGGATTGCGGCCTTTTTCTTAGAGGCGACCTTTTTTGCTGTAATGTTTTTTGGCTGGGAACGCGTTTCAAAGAAGTTTCATCTCTTTTCCACATGGATGGTGGCCATAGGGTCCAACCTTTCCGCCCTATGGATACTGGTTGCCAACGGATGGATGCAGTTCCCCACGGGCATGGCATTTAATCCCGATACGGCCCGTTTTGAGATGCAGGATTTCTGGGCCGTCCTCTTTTCACCGGTTGCCATCAGCAAGTTTACACATACCACCAGTTCCGGGTTTCTCTTGGCATCACTCTTCGTGATTACCATCTCTTCCTGGTATCTCCTGAAGGGCCGGCACATACAGATGGCCAAAAAGAGTATCTTGGTAGCTGCCGTTTTCGGGCTCCTCGCCTCCGCCTATGTGGGATTTACCGGAGACGAGGCGGCATATAACGACGCCCACAAACAGCCCATGAAATTGGCTGCCTTTGAAGGTCTCTATGATGGTGAAAAAGGCGCCGGACTCATGGCTGCAGGGATCATAAACAACTCCAAGAAGGTTAATGATGATCAGGACGCCTTTCATCTTGAGATACGGATCCCCGGGCTCCTTTCCCTTCTTGCCAACAGGGAGTTGGGAAGCTTTGTGCCCGGGATCAAGGACCTGGTCTACGGCAATGAAAAAGAAAATATCATGGGCGCGAGCGAAAAGATCAAAAAGGGGAAGGCCGCCCTTGAACAACTCGCCCTTTATAAGAAGGCAAAGAAGTCCGGAGATAATGCGGGAGCAGAGGCAACTCTGACAGTCTTCAATCAGAACAAGGATTACCTCGGGTTTGGTTATCTCAACGCACCGGAGGAGGCAGTGCCACCTGTCCCCCTTGTTTATTACGCCTTTCACATTATGGTTGCTCTGGGAGGGCTTTTCCCGATCATTTTCCTCCTCTATCTCTTCTTCACCCTGAAAGGGACCATCATACATCAGAAATGGTTGTTAGCCCTTGGTGTAATATCTGTTTTCTTGGGTTTTGTAGCGTCCCAGTGCGGGTGGATTGTTGCCGAGGTTGGGCGTCAACCGTGGGCGATTCAGGATTTGCTCCCCGTCACCGTTGCACGCTCTAACCTGACGGCAGGCACCGTACAGACAACGTTTTTTATGTTTTTGGCTATTTTTACGCTTCTCCTTATTGCAGAAATCAGGATCATGCTGAAACAAATTCAAATCGGACCGGAGGGCAAATAAAATGTTTGGAAATTTAGATACGACGACGTTGCAACAGCTCTGGTGGATTATTGATTCCTTGGTCGGTTCCCTGTTCCTCTTCCTGATATTCGTACAGGGGGGCCAGACCCTGCTCTGGCAGTTGGGCAAAACCGATGTGGAAAAATCCCTGATCATTAACTCTTTGGGCCGGAAATGGGAGATTACTTTCACCACCTTAGTTCTTTTTGGAGGGGCGCTTTTTGCCGCGTTTCCAAAATTCTACGCCACCAGTTTTGGAGGGGCATACTGGGTGTGGATACTCATCCTTTTTACCTTTATTATTCAGGCTGTGAGCTATGAATTCCGGAAAAAGCCCAACAATTTTTTAGGTGAGAAGGTCTATGAACTCTTCCTTTTTATTAACGGGAGTGTGGGTATCCTACTTATCGGCGCGGCAGTGGGCACATTTTTTACGGGCTCCAATTTTGTATTGAATGAATATAACCTCGTCACATGGACGAACCCATTGCGGGGGCTTGAGGCCGCCTTCAGCCTATTCAATCTCTCCTTAGGGCTTTTTTTGGTCTTTAACGCAAGAGTTTTGGGCGCCATGTATCTCCTCAACAACATTGACTTCACCGGCCATGAGGATTTCGAGGCACGCACCCGCAGGTCAGTCCTGGTTAATTTTCTCTGGTCCCTCCCCTTCCTCCTTTACTTTGTTATCAGCCTTGTAGTGATGGATGGTTTCGGCTTTGACCCCAAGACCGGGATTGTAGCCATGGTGAGCGGAAAGTACCTGGGTAATTTGTTGTCCATGCCCCTGGTCCTGATTTTGTTGCTTGCCGGTCTTGTTTTAGTTATCTGGGGTGTTGTGACGACCGGTTTCAGAGGAAAGAACAACGGTATCTGGTTTGGTGGTTTGGGTACGGTCCTGGTGGGGCTTGCGGTCTTTTTTACTGCGGGGTTTAACAACACGGCCTTTTATCCGTCCAAGGCAGCTCTTCAGTCAAGCCTGACCATCTATAATGCGTCGAGCAGCCACTACACGCTCACCGCCATGTCCTATGTGGCACTGATTGTTCCCGTGGTCTTGGCTTATATCGCGTATGTGTGGTATCTCATGGATGCCAGGAAGATCAGTGCAGTAGAGGTCACCGGAAAGCAGGCGGATGAGATGTATTAGAAGGCAATTTTACTGTGGCATACGCGCCCCTTTTTCTATTTGAATTGTGATTTTAAGGAGGTTTGAGATGGTTGCATTAATGCTCGTTTCGTGGCTAATCCTTGTTGCTGTGTCCTATAAAGGCGCATTGTTTCTTCTTAAGAAGGCCGGTGAGCTTTAAGGCAAAAAAGAGCGAACCTTGAATCGACATGGGCATCAGCATATCGGGAGTGGCGATTGTCCTGATCGAATTTTTGTGGAGGTCAGACATCTCTCAAGAGATTGATTCAAGCTGCAGCAGTGTGCGTTGTATTCGGTTCGGCAGAGATGGCTTCCCCCTGGCACTGGACCAGACAACCGCGACAGGCGGTGCAAGATTCAGGGTGTGCGAAGACCGCCCGCCGGTCTTCAGCCATTTCCCACACTCCCTGAGGGCACACTTCCACACATGATCGACAACCGATGCATCGGTCTTTGTAAAAGGTAAGCAGGCGTCTCCCGAGAAGGAGATCCGTGCGAATCGTCCCGGCCCAGCATACATTTCCGAGAGCGCCTATGCCCAGCTTTGCCATAAAGGGGTCCAGATCACTGGGCAACGTGGAGGCGAGTCCGCCGAGTTCCGTCCCGTAGATCAGGAGCGAGACCATGGCAATAATGAGGTATGAGCGTAATGAGAATGAACTCGGAATATGCCAGACCTCGGTGATGACGAGGGCCAACCCTAAGACGCACTCCAGAATGATTACCTTGGTCAGACCGCGCTTTCCCGGAAGGTAAGGGCAGGCAAGCATGAAAAAAAGGAAAGTTGCGGCACCCACTACAAGGTACGGCAAGAAAAGATCACGGGCAAATATCAAAAAGCACAGTGCGCCGACAAAATAGAAGGGAAAGAGGCTCCCCATTCCCGTATCTAATCTTTCCTTCCAGTTGTAGGTAGCCCGTTTCATATTTTCGTCACGTCGGCATCCCTGTTTTAGATAACGGGGAATGTCCTTCATCCGAACAGGCCCCCAGTGTATCGACCATCCGGTTTCTTCCCGGACGTCTTTTGCGCATATACCAGGGGCTCCGAGAGGCGGGAGGATGAGACTCCGGCGGTCAACCAGGGTCGCGATTCCGCTTGTTTTTACCGCGGAGACCACCGACCGGGTGTTGAACTCCTCCGCACCCGCAGCGCACCACACATTTACACCCTTGGAGTCGGCCACCAGCAGCCACAGGTCCAACCCCTTCAACGCCCGAAAAAGCCTCCTGACGGTTATATAAAAATTACAGGTTACAAGCACCGGGCTGCTCTTGCCGGGGGTTCCGATGCGTAAAAGACCCAACCTTGTGGGGCAGGGAAACAGCCTAAAGAAAAGACCCCAGATGAATGCTAATGGATTCATGTGCTGACTCTTTCCAGAGTACCCACGACCATGGCAAATGCGTCACCGTGACTGCGCACCTCTTTTATCACCGAAAAACCGGCGGTCTTCATTTCTCCGGCAAGGTCCTCTACCGGTCGCGTAATCGCTTTTGACACCAGATAACTTAAGGCAAAGGCCGGGCCGCGAACCATGGAATAGAGCAACCTTTGTCCTGACGTTCGCGGCCGAACCTCGTCGGCGATAACGCAGATACCGCCAGGCTTGAGCACCCGGCGCGTGTTCGTGAGGGCATATCGCCTCTCGTCATCTGAAAGCTCACTAAAAACGAGTGTCGAAACAACTGCGTCGTACCTTGCATCAGGGAGACTATCCATACCATCCACCCCCATTTGTTCGACAGTCATCTTGTCATGAAGACCCTCCTCCGCGATTCGCTGACGGGCCACCTCTACCATGGCCGGGCTTGCGTCAAACCCTTCAACCGTGGAGTCCCGGGCGATGCACATGGCGGCTAATTCTCCAGTACCACAACCTATTTCAAGCACCCGGGAGCCATCTGGCACTTCGGCGGCCACATTTTCTTTCATTTGCTTCACACGGCCCCTTGATGCCTTATCCATGGCCCTGTCATAAGACCTGGGGCGACTTTCCAGAATTTTCATGAAAACGTAGCTGAGCATGATTTTACTCTGGTTTGAACAAGATTACACAGGGAAACGAGAAACCGGACTCTTGGGTGGTTCGCCGTTCGCTGATTACGGGGAGGAAGAGATAGTGAATAAGAGGTATCGGAGCAAAAGGCCCTCTTTCAGGTATTGAGCTC
>CAZFSF010000007.1:0-36278 GCA_964522045.1 uncultured Desulfobacteraceae bacterium | reverse complement strand
CAACCAGTTCTGTCTCGCTGCTCGCAACGAGTATTTCTGTATTCTGTCCGCAATCCAGACACTCAAATTCATAAATCGGCATTTTTGCTTCCCCCTGTTACCACTGACCTTCCACGTTCGCCTCATCGGACAAGGGCAGTTTTCCATCAAGATAGGCCTGGACAGCCTCTCTTATCGATCCGCTTGCGTTATTGGCTACCCCTATTTTTGCTGCATTCATGGCCTTGAAGGCGTTTGGACCGCAAAAACCCGTAAGCAAAACCTCCGCCCCCTTTTCGCTGACCGCCTTTGCCGCCTGAATACCGGCCCCTTTCAGGGCATTTACGTTTTCTTGATTATCCACTGCCTCAAAGGCAAAGGTATCTGAGTCAACGATAATAATATACGCGGCCCTTCCGAACCGGGGGTCAACCTCGGAGTCCAGGTTGGTGCCCACTGATGTGACTGCTATCTTCATCTCTTTCCCCTATTCATGCCGCCCTGTCCGATCGTTGTTCCTGGTACTGTTCCAGGGTCTTCTGCAACGTCTTAATCGCCAGACGGGCGCAATGGACTTTTTGGTCGGGCATTTTCTCGAGTTCACGATAAAGCTCATCCAAATCAATGTCTCTTGCCTCTTGCAGGGTCTTCCCTTTGGCAAGACCTACCAAGGCGCAGCCTGATGCCACAGCCCCCGGGCAGCCAAGCACCTGAATTTTGGCGTCGCTTATCCTGTCACCATCTATATTAAGCGAGATCTTCATGGTGTCCCCACAGGGCCCTGTGAGATCCGTCACCTGATCTGCATCTTCAATAATACCCATATTTTTCTTGGACTGAAAGTATTCAATGGCCCTGTCAGCATATCCCGACTCCGAGAGCATTTGATACTCATCATCAGCCGGTTTCTCTTTCTCCATCAAAACGAACCTCTTTCTGCATCAATGATAGTGACTGCAACTAATTCACGGCTCCCCCACCGCCTCCACAGACCTGATCGTCACTGATCATGGGGAGCTTTCCTTCTATCAAGTCCTCGACTACCGGTCTGATCTGCGGCCGGGTTGCATCATGATACACATCAACCCCCACCTGTTTGAATCCCATCAGGGGCCGCATGCCGATGCCTCCTACAATCAAGGCATTGACATTGTGGCTTGCCAACAGATTTACAGGGACCATACACCCCCCCTGAACATGACTCTGGTTGGGGATGGTCGTGACCTGTGTAATTTCCCCACCTTCAACATCCACAAAGGTAAAAACGTCACAGTGGCCAAAGTGCCCCGATCTTTCACCTTCGAGGCCACCAGGCCCCATACTCGGTATTGCAATTCTTCCGTCCTGCATAACAAAAAACCTCCAAACTTAAAATATTTCAAAAACTTTTGTAAAATCAGTCGAAATGGTTCGAGACCTTTGAAAAATGCTCAATTTCGTTCAAGATCAAGGCGCGTGAGAATTTTAACCGCAGGAATATAGTAAATATTTCGAGGATTAAAATTTGAACGCAACGCAGAGATTGGGCGAAAGAGGGCGTTTTTCAAAGGTCTTGGTTCTTTTCATATGAAAAAACACCCCCTTAGTCAAGCATCTTTTGCTCCTGGCCTTGACGGCCATAACGTTTAAATATATGTCTTCTCGACAATAGTTCAATAGCTGAAATCAGATAATTGCCTTTGAAATGCATAGATCGTCAAATAGTTGGGTGAATAGGTCGCTGAGTTGGAAAACTAATCCCTCAATGTGGGAATAAATGCGAGATCACAAATTTATCCCTATTTGAATCAGCGAAAAAACTGCGAGGACGGCCAGTCTGGACCGCCCTCGCTCTACAAATAGCACCGGAACCCTTCGCGTGTTAGCGAGAGGATGTGCTACTCTTTATTAGACTCTTTCTGCAGTTCCGCGAGACGCCTCTTGATCTCATCAAGACTCCCCTTTATGGCCTCGGTCTCGGCTCTGAGCACGTTGATTTCTTCCGAGGGGGCCATGGAGTAGAGCTGAGGAGCGTATCCTGGTCCGTAATACTCTCTTGGAGCGGGATAAACGCCTTGTACCCCGTAACCTCTGCCATAGCCTCGGCCCGGCCCATATCCTCTTCCGAATCCACGACCTCCACCCAATCCGCGGCCGCGTCCCAATGGATACTGGGCTCCTGCAGGATTACAAAGCCCTCGACCGCCGCCGGTCATGGGTCCTCCTCCCTGTGGACCTGTTCTATCAAATCCTGGCATACTGAACACCTCCTTTCAAAATGGTTCGCCCCGACCGCACCGGCGCCTTCTCCTCCTGTTAGGCGGCATCTCAAAATCACCGCCTTCAATTCGAAGTACTTTTCCCATAACCAGGGCCTCGGCCACAATCCTCCTCGCCGCACTTAAGATCCTCCCAAAAGTGGGGCGGGACACGCCCATCCTATCCGCCGCGGTCTCCTGGTCCAGTCCTTCGAAATCGTTCAGCCGGATTGCCTCTAAGCCTTCAACAGGGAGAACGATTTCTTCCCTGCCCCATGGTGGTAATCGGTTCGGCTGAAATCCGTTCACAAGCGGGGGCACCTGAACGAATCTTCTCTTACGCGGTCTGGGCATAATTTTCTCCAATTATTATGAACGTGCGTTCATAATATAAATATCAGCCCCATTTTGTCAAGCAGGTTTTTGATCATATGATCATAATTAATATAACTGGCCCAACCCCAACCCTAAAATCTCCCCATTTTGTGAAGATAATGATAGGCCACTATTCCCACAGTGGTTGAGAGGTTCAGGCTGCGAACCTTTCCCCAGATGGGTACGGCATAGCAGGGATATGATTCTCGGATAGAGGAGGGCAGCCCTTTAGTCTCCTGGCCAAAGAGAAGATAGTCTCCCCTGCTTATTTTTGCCTCGGTGTAGGCTGTTGATGTGTGGCGGGTGAGGGCTATTAATTTCCCTCTTCCAGCCATATCAGCCAAGAATGCTTCAAAATCAGGATGGTGACAGACATCGACTTCATGCCAGTAGTCTAACCCGGCCCTCTTGAGATGTCTGTCATCAACCTTGAAACCGAGAGGGTGAATCAGGTGCAATCTGATTTCAGCGGCCCCGCACAGCCTGGCGATGTTGCCGGTATTGGCTGGGATCTCTGGCTGGTAAAGGACTACCTGGAGGTGGGGATCCTCGAGCGTTCTGTGCCTTATCTTGGTGATATTACAGGTCATGGAGCAATCACGATCCAGCCTCATACAGAGGTGACCCTTCGGGGTTGGGAGGTTAGGTTTCAGCGAAAGTCTGAATCTCGCTTGCAGCGGCACGGGTTTTAAACAGCATTGACCGCAATCCAGAGTGCATCTTATCCAGGGCGGGATTAAGGTTTGTTTTGCTATTCAAGAAGTAATTCTTTTCGATCAATTTTATAACCGTTGCCTACCCGTCGTAATTCCAGGTTGAAGTCCACGCCTTTCCTGGAAAGATTGTCAACGCCGTTGATCGTATAAAACTGGAGATATTCAGGTTCGTAGGGCGCCTCATAAAGCTTGATCTCCTTGTACTCCTTTCCCTGCAGGGCCTTCCGCTTAAGAAATTTATAGTCGTAAACCCTCTTGAAGGTGACATCCCCAATGGGGCCATAGTTGATTTCGTCTCCATAGAGCCAGGCATAAAAATCCTTGCGGTTGTTTTGTGCCCAGATCTCCTGGGCCACCCGCGATTTAGTATGGCGAAAGGCGATATAGTACTGGACGCCCATTACCTGATTGTCGCCGTCGCCTTTCAGATCAAACACGTCGTAGCAGTGGGATAAACTCCGGTAGTGCATGATCCCTTCCATTCCCTTTGAAGTGGAGGGGAGCATCTCCCTAAATTCAGTCAAATGACCTGCATTGAGACGTGTACAGCCGTGGGAAACAGGCCCCCGGCTCGTAATGGCGACGCGATTGTATGGTTTTCCGCTGCGACTCCCCTCGGTGAACTTTTCCCACTCCTTTGGCAGCAAGTGATGCCCTTTTATCCAGCAACTGATACCAGGATTATGAATTGCATTATATGCATTGCCGCCCCCGTACTGGTAAGGGAGCATCGGCATCATTCCATAATAACCCGCTGAAGAGATATAGTCTACCGTCCCCAAGAATCCCTTGCCATGCGTGCGGGGAATCAACCACCAGACACCTGTGGTTGTGTACATGGGGATGATGAGCCCATTATAGGTTGTGGTAACGTCATATGTGCCGGCAGGATATATGGAGGTAAACTCGTAGTAATCCAGGACACCATTTTTTATAGGATAAATATGGTCTGTAATAGAATGGAAAAACTCCTCGGCCAAGGGCTTGAAGGCATCTATATTGTCTGCTCGGGCCAGATCCACAAGCTGAGCAAAGACAGCATCCTGTTCTTTACTCAACTGGTGCAGAAAGATACGATGGGGAAAAAATTCGTTAATCAGGTCCAGTTTGGCCTGCAGGGTCTTCGGTTTTGAGGAATCCTTGAGTAACTTAGCAAAAGCCTCTGACATCTTATTGAAATCTTTTTGTATATGAAAAAGACGTCCAGGAGCCAGCTTGTCAATATAGGTCAGGTTCAGCTTTCGCCATTCCTCAGGCTTCATGTCAGCCCTTTTTCTGACAAGGTCATGGAGCTTTTCTCTCATAACTTTTTCATGATATTTTTCCCAAGAGGTGTTTGATGTCAACTTGATGATTTTCTTTTCAATGACCTCCTGGTAGAGATCGTGCCGTGCCACCTGATCGGATAAGTAGTTGTCAATGGTCTTATCTGGGAGAATCATGCGAACGCGGATCTGATTGCCTCGCCCCAGATGTATTTTTATTCGTTCCTTATCCTGGACTCGCGGGACAAACCCGGTATAGAAGTTAGGGTCATAGTTATTAAAAAATACCCCATAGGGCTCACCGTTGGTCCACCGATCTCTACTCAGTGCAGAGGCAGACGCGGGGAGCATCCATATTATCAAAAAAACAAAACAACTCACTAAACATAGCCTTTTGATCATCTGTTCTCTCCTTTAGCGTTTGTTTGATGGCCGCATCTTTCGACTGGTCTATAACAGTTATCCTTCCTTTAACCTCAGGTTTGATATTACCCCCGAGGTGTTTGATGTATTCGACCAGAACGTCTCTTTGAAAGGCTGAAGAGTCGAATCTTTCAACAGCTTTCAGAAAAATCTTATACCCATCGCCGCCGCTTCCTAAGTAGGAATTGGTGACGATTTTGTAAGTCTTGTCCGGATCAATCGGTTTTCCATCTATGAGGATGTTTTCACATTTCCCTGTGCCACGGTTAATAGTAAAGCTGACGCCATTAGACACCTGCGGAAAGGCGCCATTACCTGTTTGTACGGTGGCAACGTAGTTAAAGAGGTCCTGAACGTCATCACCCTTCAAACTCAGAACAATCGCAGTGCTGTCAAAGGGGAGCATGTCAAAGACTGACTTCTTTCTGATTGGCCCTTCAGGGAGAGCAGCCCTGATAGCGCCCCCGTTTTGAAACGCAAAATCGGGGTTGAATTTTCTCATGTACCACAGTAAGGAATCGGCAATTAGATCTCCGAGAGCGGTTTCTCTTTCTCTATCATATTTGTTCCAAAACGTCTTTTCTGCATAACCGATGTTCTCTGACAAAAATGCCTCGACCTTATCAATGTAGGGCTGCAACAGTTTCAGGAGTTCTTCATCCTCTTTTATCTCTTTGCCGATGAAATTGTAGACACTGGCGCCATCTGATTTTCTTACGATTCTTTTAAGGTTAATCGGAATCAATTCCATCTTGAAATCGATCACCTTCCGGTCCCTTACCCAGAGATCGATTCTTCCTAAAACGAGCCCCCAGTGCCATGCCTCCACGATTAACGTTCTGTGATCGGAATTGGGGGCATTTATTATGATTGGCGCGTTGAGTATCGTATCAGTGTTGCCATCAACAATGAGATCAATGCCCTTTACCTGTGTGGCTAACCTCTTGGACCCCCTATCATATCCCTTGTAGATCCCCAGATGTGTCAGGGCAATAACAATATCTGCCTGTTTCCTCAGTATCGGCACCAGCTCTCGGGCAGTTTTTATCTCATCTTCAAACAGAATGCCCTTAATATTTTTGGGGTTTCCGGTTATTTGCGTCTCTTTGGTTGTAAGACCCAGGACACCGACCTTAAAGCCGTCAAACTGTTTGATAATATAAGGTATTCCTATGTAATTGCCGTCTTTGGTTCTGACATTGGCAGATAGAAAGGGAAAGCGGGCCTTGACCATCTGTTCTCTCAGGACTTCAATGGGATTGTCAAACTCATGATTTCCCAAAGCCATGGCATCATAACCGATATAGTTATATCCCAGTATATCCGGCTCAGCTTTAAAGAAGTCAGACTCTGCCCCTCCGGTATTGAGGTCCCCTGCATCCAGGACCAGGACGTTCTTGTTTTTGCTCCTTATTTCGTTGACGAGTGTGGCTCGCGCAGGGAGACCGCCTACATCCGGGACAGGACCATCGTGGAATTTTACCGGGTGCCCGTGTGTATCATTGGTATAAAGGACTACGAGGTGATAGAGAGGATGATGTTTGTCTGATTTCTGTTCCCGTGGGGAACTGCCGGAGGAGACGAATCCGAGCAGAACAATGGCCAAAATCCAAGGGAGTCTCTTCATCATTTTTTTAGTCAGAAGTGGGGCCACTATATCTCTCCTGTAATGTTCGATATGCCAAATATCGATCTCCCGCTCCAGAACCCATTTTTAGTGGGACCCGGAACCGCGAAAAATGATCTAAAGCGACTACATTGATTCCCGCTGAAGGCGGGATTAAATGCGCTCCTATTGGTGTTGCAATATGACAGAGCTGATGGTATGGTATCATTGATCTATGTATAGCCAAGAATCTAATACTAAATATTTTGCAAGGGGTTATCAATGAAAAAGTTGTTCTGTATTTTAGTTCCTTTTTCCATTTTTTTCTTTTGCAACCCCGGCCTGGCAGAGTTGGTGCCCAAAGAAAAAAAGGAGCTAAAGAGAACCTATAAGGCTATTTTATCAAAAAAGAAAGGCCCTTACACCATCAACACCTGCACCTGCACCAACGGAAAGTTGGCCCCTGTAGCGGACAAAAACATGCGGGTTCGACCCAACCCCTGCAGGGAACTGGAGGGGGTTGGTCAGCTTTTCTGCTCTGCCTACCGCAATGACCTGGCCAAGAAACTGGCCCGGCATGGGGTTTATGTGGCCAATATCTTTTCCAATGAGGTCTTCCTGTGGGATAAACACCAAGACCACCAGCGTCTGGTCAAGGGGTTTCTCCTGGAGAAGTATTACATGGAAACCCACCCTCAATCCAAACTCACCATGGCCAGGGCCTATGGCGGCATATCCGGCACCGAGTTTGAGGTGAAGTACGCCCCCGTCTTTTTCAACAAGTATTACGCCCTCTCCGAGTGGAATGATTTCCACAACTATCTGCTCCAGTATGAACTCCAGAGACGTTTCTTCTGCAAATGTAACCTGTCCCTGGTCAATGACATCCGGAATTTATCCCTGGTGATATATCGCAACTACAAACCGTTCAAGCCGGTGAAAGACCTGGTGCACAACAGGTTGTCGCCCGGGCTGATCCCCATGATCGAGGATTTTCAGAAAAACCATCCCCAGGACGAAAAAAACGCCGAGAAGTACAGGCAGTTGATTGCCCTGATCAAGGCGGTTACCTACGTGGACCAAAACCAGCTGAAGGGATACCTGCCCGGTATCTCGGACAAGAAGATCCACGACCGGATCGAGAAGATCTTGGGTATTCCCAAAAACGCACCCCTGATCCAGCTCCAAAACCTTGCCGAGCTTGTGGTGGTATGCAGAGAGACCGTTGCGGCCAAAAAGATTAAACCGGAAGAGGCCGTGGAGTTGGTCAATCTGAATATGTCCGTCAACCTCCTCATCCTCATGACCGCCAACCGGTTGATGGAACTGGAGCGGACGTGGTCTGCCAGGGAACTGGTTGACATTCTCAAAGACCTGCTTGGGGGAAGCTACGGAGCCGGGCTCATGTCCCATCGTGAGTATGATTCGGGGATTGCGACCCTGAACAAATTGCTCCAGGCAAAGGACCTGACCATCGGCGGTGCCTGCCGGATTCTCAACCGCGCGGGCAGGGCCGTGGAGTGGGCCCAGGCCTCCATACGGACGGCCTTCGCAGAGGTTTGGGAACCCTGGGTTTATCTTTTCCCCGAGGTCCAGCGGATAAATGATGATATCATCCGATCGTCCCCCCTCATGGGTTATGCCACCATCATCAAGTGCCTTCGGGGAGTCCTTTTGAGCAAACTGGATCTCAATCACCATATCCTGGGGAAGACCTATGTGGAGGGGGTCCGGGCATTGAATCCCGGGTTGGCCCTGGGACCCCTCGCATTTTTCCACGACAAGGAAGATTACATCAGGGACAATATCCTGGCCCTGGAGACCACCAATGCGGAATTGGAACCGGTGGCCGGGATCATCACCAAGGATGAGGGGAACGTGGTCTCCCACGTACAACTGTTGGCCAGGGCTTTAGGCGTCCCCAATGCCGTGTTCCTGGATGCCCTCTACCGGTTCCTGCCCGGTGTGAAGGGAAAACCGCTTTTCTATGCCATCACCCCCATGGGCCGCGTCATCCTCAAGGAGGCGGACAAGATGGACGCCACAGACCGGCTCATCCTGGCCGAATATAAGAAAAATGTAAAACGGACCAGTGATGCCGACATCCGGGGCCATGCCAACAGGCTCAACATAGATGCCGAACGGCTAAGACTCACGGAGACCAGAGTCCTGAGCCTGGATGACCTCAGGCGGAAGGATTCAGGTGTCGTCTGTGGACCCAAGGCGGCCTTTTTAGGTGAACTGAAATACCACTTCCCCCATAATGTTGCCCGGGGGGTGGTGATCCCCTTCGGGATTTACGCCAAGCATTTTAAGAGTGCCAAGGTGATTCTGCCTCCAAAACTCAAGGACAAAGGCATTGCCAAGGCCGGAGAACCCCTGGCCCAGTATGTGCAAAGGACCTATGATACTTTCTTCAACCGGCTTCTAAAGGATCCCAAGATCTCTTCCACTCAACTGGCCAAGTGGATCAGACCGAGGCTGGATGTGATCCGCTATTCCATCCGAAGGGTCACCCTGGATACGGCCTTTATTAAGGCCCTCAAGGACGCACTTTCGGCCCAAGGGCTTTTCGTGGATCACAAGAAGGAGCGGTTGCTGGGGGTTTTCGTCCGTTCGGATACCAATGTGGAAGATATGCCCAACTTCAACGGGGCAGGACTCAACCTCACCATCTTTAATCTCATGACATTCGCCGACGTATTGGAAGGGGTCAAAAAGGTGTGGGCATCGCCCTTTACCTACCGCTCCTTTTCCTGGCGCCAGACGGTCATCAGCGATCCCAATCTGGTGTTCCCCTCCATCGTAGTCCTTGAATCGGTGCCCTCGGAAAAGTCGGGGGTGCTGATCACCGCGGACGTGGACAGCGGAGACCCTTCCAAGATGACCATCGCCACGGCAGAAGGGGTGGGGGGCACTGTAGACGGTTCCCCGGCGGAGACATTGCTCTACAGTCGGGATGAGACCGTTTTGCTGAACCAGTTCAAGTCACCCACCAGGCGGATGCTTGTGCTGGAGGGCAAGGGGGGATCGCGTACGGTTCCCGCCACCGGTTCCGAGAAGGTGCTCACGGATAATGAACTCCAGGCCCTTGTGACGGCCGCCGGGAAGATCAGCCGGGAATTCAGCCCTGAAAAGGGCGTAGACGGTAGGCCATTGCCCTGGGACATCGAATACGGCTTTGCCAAGGGGAAGCTCTATCTCTTTCAGACCCGCCCGTTTGTGGGGAACAGCGACCTGAGGAACCTGCCTGCCCTTGCGGCCCTGGACAAGGGCGTCAAGGAAAAGGAGGGTCAACCCTTTTCACTGGAGGAAAAGGTGAAATGGCAGCCCTGAGAAGACGCTTCCTTCACCTCATCGCCTTCCTGATCCCTCTCATCCTCTTGGTGGGTTCGATTCCATGTGGCAGAGACAAAGATAGCCCCTGGGCCCGACAACCCGAGTAGCTGCAAATCATCAATATCCCAGGATTCTGCGATCCATTGCCACCCGTCCCAGGCGCGGCAGGTCCCGGAAGGAATGGAATGGTCTTTGAGGTCTGATTATGAATTGGGTGAATCGACTGTACCAGGAGTTTGCTGCGGTAGCAACAGAGAACAAAGGGGCTTTTCTACCGCTGTTTGGCTGTTTCTTTTTGGTGTTGTTCAGCTATAGCTTCATAAGACCGGTGTGCGAGTCACTTTTTCTGTCCTCTTGGGGGGCGGCAAAAATGCCTCATGTATGGATCATTTCGGCCGCAGCAACGGCAGCGGTGGTCTGGGTTTACAACAAATTCGTAGGCTTATCCAGACCTTCCGGGCTCTACGCCGTCAGCAATGCCGTCGCTGTCGCCTTCTTCCTGCTGTTCTACTTCTATTTTTCGGCCAAAAACAGGGGGTTTTCATTAGCTGCGTTTATCGTAAAAGACATTTATGTTGTCATTCTTATTGAACAATTGTGGACCTTTTGCGACGCCACTTTTTCTGAGAAACGGGCCAAGACCCTCTATGGGTTCCTGGCAGGAGGATGTTCTATCGGCGGTATTGTCGCAAGCGTCATGACCGCCAAACTGGCACCCATACTCCGTTCCAATAACCTTCTCTTTATCGGCTGTGGAGCACTGATGTTGGGGGTGTTGCTGTTTTATTATGCCTACGCAAAGGGAAGTCAGGTTTTACATAGGGAGCAACCCAAGGATGCGACAGGCATTGGGATCGAGGAGGATGAAAAGGAAAGAGGCGCTGAAGGCGGTATTGAAGAAAAGAGAGATCCGACTATTTGGGGAGGGGTCGATGTTGTATTGAAATCCAGGTATTTGATCTTAATTTGCATTATGCTCATGATGAGTCAGTTTGTCACGGCCCTTATCGGTCTTCAATTCAACCAGGTTTTAGAGGTTCAGGTGACCGAATTGGATTTGCGAACCGCTTACCTGGCCAATTTCTACGGGGTGACAAATATAGTATCGCTGTTTCTCCAGTTTGTCGTCAGCGCGCCCATGCTCCATTTTCTTGGTTTATTGGTCTCTCTGGTATTGGTGCCGGCCCTGATGGGAGCAGGGTCGTTGGCCTTTTTCTTTGCTCCCACCATGGCAATTTTGTTTGGCACGAGGGTGGCCAACAAGAGTTTGACCTATTCGGTGTTTCGTTCAGCCAAGGAAATCCTCTACATTCCTTTGAGCTATATTGAAAAATACAAAGGGAAAGCGGTTATTGACATGTTTGTATACCGTTTTGCGAAAGGTGGAATCGGGGCAATCATCATCGGCCTGCAGGCAATCATGGTGGTTACGGCGATCCGGATCAACTATATGGTCATCGGATTGATTCTCCTATGGATCCTCATGGTCCCGGTCTTGATCCGGGAATACAAAAAGCGGGAAGCTGCACGTTCCCAGGGATAAAAAAGATGATGAAAAGTACAGGGAATTTTCTCAGGTTTTATATCGCTAAGACAATTTTTATGGTGTTTACTGTCCTCTGTTTCGCCCCTGTTTCGGCGGCCGCCGTGGCCGAAACACCCCCGGTGGCCCCCAAGGTCAACGGCAATATGGGGGGAGATCCGCCAGGGGTCTATTTTTACCGGTTGGAGCCCTCCTTTTATACGGGGTTCGCTCCCCGTTGTCAGGATCCCAAGAGGATTCAGATCCACCTGGGGCGAGGGAACCAGATCCGGGTGACTATGGTGCTCTCCAATGGGATCATCGATGAATACCTCTCAGACCTGGCCTTGAGGTACCGCGTCTATGATCAGCTCATCCGGGGGGCCAAGATATCTCTGAGTCAGAACCTGGGCTTCGAGAAGTTTAGCCGGATCATCGGGGAGGAAGGGATCCAAAAACTGGTGGCCCAAAGGGAGAGCATGGGCGAGGCCCGATACAGAAAGATCAGCCTGGAGATGCTTCAAAAGCTCAACCCGGGGAAGGTGTTCCACATCAAGATCGATTTTGATCAAAGAATGCATGAATGGTCTTCCCGCCTCGACCCATTCTTAGGGAAAAAACCCACTGTGGAGGAAGGCCTGGAGCTTATCAATCATATGCTGCCCACAAGGATGTGGGTTTCAGAGCTATCTTCGGAACTAAGAACCCAACTCAAACGGGTGATAACCCTGTATGCCGTGTACGAGGAGGCCGAAAAAGGCAGGATCTTCTGGGAAAAATTGTACCGGGCCGCGGTTTCCCTGTTTAAGGTCGCCACCGGAAACATTTATCCGTTAAAGGGGGACACGCTGGACTTCTACGAATTCACGGCCATTTTTCCCGTGGGAACCTTCAACGAGTTCGCCAAATACGACGGGCAGAAGATACCCCTGTACCCCTGCCCGGGAAAGCGCCAGTTGAAAGTCCACCAGCGGACAAAACAGGTGGATCACATCCCGGACATCCCCTGTTACGGGTACCTGCCCTGGATTCCCTATATGCATGTGGGCAAAACGCTCCACAACTCCTTTCATACCCTCTGGTTCAATATCGACACCCGAAAAAACGGTTTTATCCCCGATGAATGGAGAAACAACACCAAAGATAGCCGCTCCGGAAAACCGTATCCCCATCTCTGGTTGCTCAGTCGGGGACCCATGTCCCACGGCTGCACCCATGTCAATGCCGGGCATATCTCGGAACTTAGGCAGATGCTGCCTTCCGATGAAAAGCTGTTGCGGCAGGTGGTGACCTACCGAAACAAATCCGACCATTTTGACGTGTTTGACATCAATGGTGACGGGCGCCCCGAGATTATGGGGGTCAAGTATTATTACGCCTATTCCCTCAAAGGCAAAAAGCCCCACAAGATGAGGGCTCCATCCGATCGGAAATCCTTCTACCAATGGCTCTACAAGGACGGGTACTACTATGACAAGGAGGGAGCGGTCATTTTTGAAAAGGCCACTACCTCCAGGTTTAGTGGAAAAAGGGCCGTTAAGGGGAAGACGTACTACAATATTCCCCTATATGAAGCCGACTATTCGCCGGAAACCATTCAGTTTTACAAACCCACCAACATTCCCTTTGTCAGAGAGTTGAGACGCGTCAGCTCCACCTATAGCCTGAACCGCAAGGTGCTCAAATTGAACGGTAAATAGGAGGACTTGGGATTTGAATATTGACGATTTAGAGAAAGGGAATTTGCCATTCTCAAAGATCGCGACAAATAACCTTCTTTCTACTGCCAATCGTCAGCATACACAGCTAATTGTCGGGTTGTGCCTCTTCGTCTTTTTTAACATCTCCTGTTTTACAATCATCACATCCTTCACCAAGAGCAATTTTCTAACGTCCATTCAGATGTCAGAGGGTTTTAAAGTAGTATTCAACCAAAAACCATATTTCTTTCTGTACGGGCTTTCCGGCATCTGTTTCATCCTCTTCTATTTGTTCTATCACATGCTCAGCCCGAGGGCGGCATTTGAATACCGAATCAAGAGGGACATCCTTTTTCTGACCGGTTGTTCCTCAGTGCTCTATTTAGTCACTCTGTTCTTTCCCGGTTTCCAACAAAGGTTCTTCCCTGCCGCAGCCTATTTTGTTGTCTACGATATCTTAGACGACCTGATTATTGTCCAGACATGGACCTTGATTAATTACTCAATTGATATTCGTGAATCAAAAAAGATCCAAAACCTGTTTCTGCTTTCAGGCGGGGTGGCCGCGTTCATCTCAGGTCAATTCATTGTCAGATTGATTCCGCAGGATAATCAAACCTTCTTTCTCATCCTGGTCATCGTCTTTTCTGGCATAAGCTATCTGATCGTGTCCCATATCTTCTCCTTTCATCGTTCCCGGATTCTTGCCATCATATCAGCAGAGAAGGTACACCTAAAAACCTTGTTTACTTCTCAAAGGAAGTACAGGGTCATAAAATCCATCATATATATCACCATACTCATTGGTGTATTCACTCTTTTCTTCAAGGTCCTCTTTGATATCCAGGTGAATACGAGATATCCCATTCATCCTGTGAGTGTAACCGCCTCTGATACACAATCAGCTGAAATGCCAGATCCCAAGACCGAGTTTATCGGTCAATACAAGGCCTTTGTCAGCCTGTTTCAGGTAGCACTCCAATTGGTGTTCATCTATTTCTTTGCCAGGTTATGGTTGAACGGGCGTATCCTGTTTTCATATCCATTACTCTTGATCCCCAGCCTTGCCTTTATCCTATGGGTGTATTTTACCCGCAGCCCCGGATATGAAAACCTCTTGTTTTGGGGGACTGTATTTGCATGCGGGATCAACGAACTGATAAGGAGGGTTATTTTTGATTCCGCTTACCAGTTGCTTATGTTTTCCATTCCCGAGAGGCTTTGTAACGCCCTGAGAATGTATGCGAGGCTTTTGATCAAGCCGTTAGTCATCGCCGTCATCTGTCTTTTTTTTGTGATTATCCCTGCGCAAACAAGCCCCATCCCGTTCTATTGTTTTTTGCTTATGGCGCTTCTGGGGTCAATGATCGCAGTGGTATCCAGAATTCCGGGTGATTACGTCTCTTCCCTTAAGAGATCGGTCCTCAGGCGACTTCCGATTGATCGCGCTTTAGATTCGCTTGTTAGCTTCAAGGCAAATTACATAATTGAGCAATACCAAGAGGTGGTGGCAGGTAGTGATGATCGTTTCGGATATCTCTACATCCTTAATATCATTCGCCACAATTACTCGCCTGATTTGGATCCCATCTTGGCCAAACTCCTTGAAAATGAATATAGAGAGGTGCGACTGGAAGCGACTACGATAGTTGGCGATCTGGGTATAGTGAATTTGTTTGGCCATTTGGAATCCATGTTCGGTCTCGAAACGGATTCTCAATTAAAGGAGACCTGCCTCAAGGCAATTGCAAAATGGGGACCTTCCGATGATAGCCTTGTTCATCAGTGGATGAGTCTGGATCTTCCGATACACTTCCGCAAGTATGTACTCACCGTTGCATACCGGAATGGGCTGCCAGAATTAAGGGAAGAAGTTGTTGGCGAAATAGTTTCTCTTTCCCGTTCTTTGGAAAATGAGGAAATCTTAGCTGGCATTTGGCTGATTGGTGAGTTGGGACTCTCGCACTTGAAGGATGAAATGGAGGGTCATTTTGGCATGGCCGACCCCACGGCTATTGAGGTTATTCTCGAGGCCGCTGCCAAATTGAAGGACTTTGAGCTTTTCACCGCATATATAAACCATATCGGCTATGACAGGATTAGAGATTACGAGGGCTTAAATCGAAACCTGGCCCTTTTCGAAACCAGGGCCCTTGATATTATCTCCGACATGATCAAATCGATCATCCGGTCCAAATCCAATTTCCAACTGAAAGAATGTCTCCGGACTTTGCGGTTTATTCCTTCTCAACACGCTGTGGATTTTTTAGCCGGCACTTTTCTGAATTTCAATGTTCCGCTTATCCGTGAGGAAGCCCTCAATTGTATAGCAAAGATCAAAGCGGCTGAACCGCATTTCGATTACAGCCTATTCCTGAAGAAGCTGCCTGAAGAGATCAGCCGGTGTAAAAAGTACTGCCGTTACTACAAGGTGGTGATGTCATGGAATCCTAAAAGCCTGCTGTTGATCGAACTTGAGCGGAATATTGAGCATCGAGTTTGGTCCATATTCAAGGTGCTTGATATGTTTTATCCAGATCTTAGCATGTTTGACGCCTATTACCGTATCACCCACACATCCCAACAGCATGTGAAAACCTCCCATGTCAAGGCCAAGTCAATTGAATATTTAGAAAGTCTAATAAAGGATCAGCATCCCCAATTTCTCCAGCTTTTGGACTCGATTGTATTTGAGGACGGTTTCCTTGTGGACGTGGCCCCCTTGTCGGGTGCGCCCCTAAATGTGATAGACGTATACGAAGATATCTTGATCGACAGCAACCACTGGCTTGAAGTCTCAGCTATACTGGATGTGCCACCAAGCATGAGAAAACGATTTGGTCCTATTTTGGAGGAGACGGAAGAGATGATACCGGTCATGGAAAAAATCCATTTTTTGAGGGAAGTCCCGCTTTTCAGAGGTTTTTCGATTTCCGAAATGGTTATTATCGCTGAAATCACCCAGGAAATTACGTTTGAGGCTGGGCAGGTCCTGTTCAAGGTTGGAGATCCGGGGGACGCCCTGTATTTGATCTTGGAAGGTAGGGTGAATATTGTCAATGAGAGGGAACAGCTTCTGGTCAGTCTGGGCCCTCCAAGGTGTTTTGGTGAAGTGGCCGTATTAGATAAGAAGGGAAGAACGGCCAAGGCAAGTTGCGTGGAGGACTGCCTGATGCTTATGATTCCCAGGGACGATTTCCAGGAGATCTTAGAAAACTACCCGGCCTTATACAAGAATATCGTCTATATCCTTACCAGTTGGTTGCGAGAGGATCAAACTCAAAACAAGGGGCCAGCTTAGACACTGGCGAGACGGGCCTTTCCGATCACACCCTAATTTACCTTTATTGTACCTGTTCACAGGTTCAGGTGTTCAGGTGTCATTAAAGCCATTTCTTTCTCTTTTTGGCATTTTTTTACTTACTCCCTGTATAAGGATAATAACTCTGGGCCACATCCAAACGGGCAAGGTGGTTTCCGCCTAACCACAACTGGATAATCTTGCTGTCCCGCAGGTATTTCTCCACGTGATATTCACGAACATAGCCGTATGAACCCATAAGATCCATGGCCCTGTTGCAGACCATTTCTGTCACGTCACAGGCGTGCACCTTGGCTGCACTGGCCCTGGCCAAAAGATAATCATCGCCGGGGTTGCCGAATTTTTTCCGGTTATTGAACATGGCCGCCACAGAGAGATAAAACAAACGGGCCGATTCTATGCCAATGGCCATATCGGCAATTATAGCCGCCTGCAGCGAATGGTTTCGCACCGGTTTTCCCCCGTAAGACCTGGTTCCGGTGTATTCCATTACAATTTCCAGGACGGCCTGGGCGTTCCCTAATGCCATGGGCGCGCTCGTGAGCCTGCCCCAACTTACGTTACTTCTGAATAACTTCCAGTCAACCCCCGGGCCCGCTGCCCTGTATTCCTTGGGTACCCTTACATTGTCAAAGTAAATGGCCGCGTTTACATCCGTGACCTTCATTCCCATTTTGGCTTCCGGTTTACCAAAGGAAAGGCCGGGCGTATCCTTGGGAACGTAGATAAGGGCAAGGCCTTCTTCTTTCTGAACTGGATCGGTCGTGCAGATAACACAGTAGAGGTCGGCCACGCTGGCGCCGCTGGGCCACATCTTTTCGCCATTAATGACCCATTCATCGCCTTCCAATTTGGCCCTGGTTCGGATCGTGAGGCCATGTTCGGCCCCATCCTCAATGTTGCAGCCCCCTGCAGGCTCGGTAATGGCCAGACAGCCGCAGCGGGGCGTGTCATCACAGAACATGGGGATAAACTTGTCCATGACTACCGTGTTTCGTCCTCCCATTGCCGCGGCCAAGCACCACGGTATAATCAGGGCGTGAAGTGAAAGCCCGCTGTCTCCCCTGGCTATCTCCTCGGATATGGCACAGATCGTGGCTGCCGACCGTATTTCCAGACCACCATATCTTTTAGAAAACCCCCGCTTCTGAACGCCGAGCTTGACAAGTCCCTCATATGCCTTGTCAAACGCGGCGTGATCCTCATCCATCTGCATGCGTATAGGCATAACTTCTTTGTCAACGTATTTTCGAATCGTGGTCAATAAAAGCTGGTCTTCCTCGGATGTGATAAAGTCACCGTACCTTTTCATATGAATCTCCTTTTATTGATAAAGTTTCTTGTTGTTATCCTGTTGGGTGATATTATCTACCGGAACTGATAACTTCAAGATATTTTAATCTCAAAATAAAAATTTATATCTTCTAGGGCCCCCCCTGTGCACTGGAGAGCATGGCCATAGGTAGTCAGTGACCAGTGGGATGTAAGGGAAATAATTATGACACCCTTTACCGTTTGCGGTGTGGATCCTATTTTCCTTCCAGGTATTTTTCCTATCCTCCATAAAGCCCTTGTAGATCCGATAGTATTCCGTCTCATCTGAAAAGAATGATCCTGCATGAGACTTGAGCCCCATCCCTGCCAAAATTTAGCAAGAATGACAGAAGATTGATTCACAGTTACTAATGATTTCCTTTTCTGGGATGATTGATCATCGCTGAAAAGAGAAAGTTGCGCCGCTGAACCAACAAGACTGAGCTGGAACAAAGAGATACCAGGAGCCGTACCGGCCGTTTACCTACCTTTGATTTTTTCTCTATCTGCCATATTCTTATAATTTCGAGACTATCTGTTGAATATCTTATCCAAATTTCGGTATAATCTCCTAACCTAATTGCATTCGAAAGGGTCAGCACGGTGTTCTGGTATAGGAGGCACGCTATGACGGATTACGGTCTAAAACAGAAATGAAAAGGGGTATACGGGTGGCAGAGACGAATAAGACGAAGAAACATAAACAATATGAAATACCTGATCACGTGACCGACATCATCCTCGAGAGCATCTCCGATGGCGTATTCACTGTGGACAAAGAGTGGCGCATCACTTCATTCAATCATGCTGCTGAGGAGATCACGGGAATCAGGCGTGATGAGGCCATAGGGAAAGAGTGCAGGGAAGTTTTCCGTTCCAACATCTGTGAAAAAAATTGTGCCCTTCGTCGCACCATGAAGGAGGGAAAAAGCTTTGTCGATACATCGGCCTATATCGTCAATAATCAAAAACGCCCCATCCCGGTGGTGGTTTCCACATCGCTGCTCAAGGATGAAAAAGGCATGGTTTTGGGTGGCGTTGAAACCTTCCGTGATATGAGCCTGGTGGAGGAACTGCGCAAGGAACTGGATGCCCGGTATCAGGTGGGCGACATGGTTAGCCGAAGCCCCTCCATGCACAGGATATTTAAAATCCTGCCCCAGGTAGCTCAAAGCGATAGCACCGTCTTGGTTCAAGGGGAGACCGGGACCGGCAAGGAGCTTTTGGCCCGCGCCATCCACATGCTAAGCCCGCGGCGGGATAAACCCTTTGTCGCGATCAATTGCGGCGCCTTTCCTGATACCCTGCTGGAATCGGAGCTTTTCGGATACAAGGCAGGGGCCTTCACCAATGCGACGAAGGATAAGCCGGGTTACTTTGCCCTTGCCGAAGGCGGGACCATTCTTTTAGATGAAATCGGGGACCTGAGCGCTCCGTTTCAAGTCCGGCTTCTCAGATTCCTGCAGGAAAGGACATTTCAGCCACTTGGGAGCACACAACCCGTCAAGGCCGATATACGCGTCATTGCGGCTTCAAATATGGACCTGACCGAACTGGTGAAAACCGGGGTCTTTCGGCGGGATCTTTTTTACCGTGTCAATGTAGTCAGGATGGATTTACCGCCACTGCGCGATCGAAAAGAGGATATCCCAACGCTTGTGAAGCACTTTATCTCCAGGCTTAACCGCTTGGGTGGTAAGTCTGTTACCGAGATAAGCCATGAGGCCCTTGCACTCCTCATATCGCACGATTATCCGGGCAATATCCGTGAACTGGAAAACATCATTGAGCACGCCTTTGTGCTCTGCCCCGAGGGGCGGATTGAACCCGATTGTCTGCCGAATATCTTTAAGGATACAATTCTCAAGCCGTCGACCCACTCCACCATGGATGCCGCCTTGCAGTCTGTGGAAGCACAGGTGATCATGGACGCACTCAGACGCAACCAATACAATCGCCTGAAAGCGGCTCGGGATCTTGGCATACACAAAAGCACCCTGTTTAGAAAAATCAAAATCTTGGGTATCGATCTTCCAAAGATCGACGGACGCGCTCACCGAAAGCAGGTCGATTAGGGTCGCACAGGGGCGACTCCAACCCTTTGCATCGTTGCATAATCGCTACCCAATACGCCAAATTCCCGACCTCCCCACAAGGCCCATCCCCGGGATAACTCATTGATAACAAGGAATTTATTTCCATAAAAAATCGCCATTTCAACCGTGGCACAATATTTGCTTAAGACAGCTTGGGTTTAGGGAGATATTGGAAATGAAAGTGGCCTTGACCGTTTGGGAAAAGCGTATTTCTCCGCTATTCGATTGTGCAGGTATGTTGCTTGTTGTGGAGATCGTTGATCGCACAGAATCCCACAGATATTTTGTGCCCTTTCATTACGAATCGCCCTTTTCCCGAGCCGCTAACCTGTCCGATCTGGGAATAAAGGTTTTGATTTGCGGCGCTGTCTCAGATCTTTTTGCCACCATCATTGAGAGCTACGGCATCAGGATTATCCCTTTTGTCGCAGGCCCGGTCGACGAGGTGATTGATGCCTACTTAACCAACGGACTTCCCGATTCAAAGTTACGGATGCCCGGATGCGGAAACAAAGGCAAAGAGGATTTCAGAGAGGTGTATTGAGCGTACGCTTTGATAAAAGAAAAATTTTTAGATAAAGGAGATGAACATGAAAATTGCTGTAAGCAGTAGTGGAAAGGACTTGGATTCACAGATAGATCCCCGCTTTGGGCGGTGCGCTTTTTTTGTGATTGTGGAGACCGATGACATGAGCTTTGAGGCCTTTGATAATGAGAATATCGCGTTGGGTGGAGGGGCTGGCATTCAATCGGCCCAGTTTGTTGCATCTAAGGGCGCAAAAATGGTAATAACGGGTAATTGCGGCCCCAATGCGGTGCAGACCCTTTCCGCTGCCCATGTTGAAGTTTTTGTAGGGCAGTCCGGGACGGTCAGAGAGGCTATAGAAAGGTACACAAGGGGCGATATGAAGTCCACGACCACGCCCAATGTGGCTGATCACCACGGTATGGGAGGGGGAGCAGGCCTGGGCCGTGGGATGAGTGTGGGTCGTGGAGGCGGAATGGGGAAGGGTAGCGGGATGGGCAGAGGTATGGGTATGGGACGCGGAATGGGAGGAACAGGATGGAGTGGTTCAGGTCAGCCCGATCCTACCCCGTTATCAAAGGAGGAGGAGTTAAAGCGACTGAAGGATCAGGCAAATGAGATGCATAAACAGATTGAAGCCCTTGAAGCAAGCATGAATGCCTTAGAGGAAAAATAGAAGTTGTGTCTTCAAGGAGAGGAGCCGAAAGCGGTCGCGGAAATATTCTGGCGCAAAGATTGGAGGTTAACGACGTATGGAAAAGGGAAACATGAGCCAGCAGGATCAACACCAGAAGCAGGACATAGAAATAAAAAAGAGTCTCGGCCAGATAAAGAACAAAATCCTGGTCATGAGCGGCAAAGGGGGCGTGGGCAAAAGCAGCATAGCTGCCTATCTCTCGGTAGCCTTGTCTAAGAGGGGTTACAAGGTGGGTCTCATGGATGTGGATCTTCACGGTCCCAGCATCCCGCGCATGTTGGGGCTCAAGGGAGGCCTTGAACCAGGCACCGGGGGGGGCAAGGCCCATGCGGTCCGGTACCTTCCGAATATGGAGGTGATTTCCATTGAACCTCTCATGGGAGAAAATAAGGACACCGCAACGATCTGGCGGGGACCGCTCAAGATCGGGGTGATCAGGCAATTCATATCAGATATCGAGTGGTCGGATCTTGACTACATGATCATCGACTCGCCTCCCGGCACTGGAGATGAGCCCTTGACAGTGGCCCAGACCATACCTGATGCAAAGGCCCTGATTGTAACAACGCCCCAGGAGATCTCCTTGGCAGATGTGCGAAAGTCCATCAACTTCTGCCGCCAGGTCAATATGGAAATCTTAGGTCTCGTTGAGAACATGAGTGGCCTTACCTGCCCTCACTGTGGAAAAACGATCGATATATTCAAGACCGGAGGTGGGATGCTCACCGCAAAAAAAGAGGGACTGAGGCTTCTGGGGACCCTGCCCCTTGAACCAGAGGTGGTATCCAATGGCGACACCGGGAGTATGGGTATCTTAGACAACCAAGATCTCTCGATCACCCGAGAATTCAACAAAATAGTGGATGAAATTGTAAAACTGTCAACAACCAAGACAGAGCTTGTCTCTGAGCCTAAAAAGGAAACTCCAGCCAAGAAGAAAGGTTCGCCGGATGCTAAAATGCTCGTGGTTCCTGTATCCGGGGGGAAACTCTCGTCCCATTTTGGTCACTGCGAGCAATTCGCATTCATGGAAACCCAAAACCATAAAATCTTAGGCACGGATATGCGTACGCCGCCCGCCCACGAGCCCGGCGTGCTCCCCCAATGGCTTTACGATCAGGGGGCTGATGTGGTTATCGTCGGCGGCATGGGTGAAAGGGCCCAGGGGCTTTTGCGGGAAAAGGGGATTGAGGTTATCATCGGCGCCCCCATGGACGCCCCGGAGTCTCTGGCAAACCAGTACCTTTCTAATACCCTGGTATCGGGTGCCAATGTCTGTGACCATTAAATCGCGGGAAAGGGGTAAATAATGATTATCAGCATAGCAAGTGGAAAAGGGGGTACAGGAAAAACGACTGTGGCCACGAATCTGGCCGTTTCTTTTGGTTCCAATGTGCAGCTCCTGGATTGTGATGTGGAGGAACCGAATGCGCATCTGTTTATCCGGCCTGTTATGGAAGAGGTTAAGACCATCACCACACCTGTTCCCGAGGTGGATATGGACAAATGCACCCTGTGCGGGAAATGCGGCGAAATATGCCAGTTCAAGGCTATTGTGGTCATCGGAGAAACTGTCCTCCCATTTCATGAGATGTGTCATAGCTGCGGCGGGTGCATGGAGGTCTGCCCTGAAAAGGCCATTACCGAGACGGGGCGGGAATTGGGCGTGATAGAAAGGGGACACAGAAACGGGCTGGAATTTGTCCACGGGAAATTGAGGGTTGGTGAGGCCATGTCTCCCCCCCTGATCAAGAAAGTGCGAGAATACACCCGGCCTGACATATTGACAATCATTGATGCGCCTCCAGGCACTTCATGCCCGGTGATCGCTTCTATGAGAGGCGCAGATTTTGTCCTGTTGGTCACGGAACCTACGCCGTTCGGTCTGCATGACCTCAAATTAGCTGTCGGTGCCGTCAAGATGTTAGAGATTCCATGCGGATTAGTCATCAATCGGTCGGATATGGGTAATGATCAGGTGAAAAAATACGCGGAAGATGAGGATATTCCGGTTTTGATGGAAATCCCTTTTGACCGGCGCATTGCAGAGGCCTACTCAAGGGGGGAGATGATCGTGGAGGCGATGCCGGAGTGGAAAGAAAGATTCTTGGGATTATATCATAGTATTGAGAAAATCGCTGCGTGAAAAGGAGTCAGTTCAATGAAAGAGATCGTCATTATAAGCGGTAAAGGCGGGACAGGAAAGACCAGTATTGTTGCTGCGTTTGCCTCATTGGCCGAAAATAAAGTCCTTTGTGATGCAGATGTGGACGCGGCAGATCTTCATCTTATCATGGACCCTGAGATCAAAGAACGCCACGATTTTGAATCCGGACGTACAGCGATCATTAATCAGGAAAAGTGCACGGAATGTGGCATTTGCCGGGACTTGTGCAGGTGGGATGCAATCAGTGAAGATTTTGTTGTGGATTCCATTGAATGCGAAGGCTGTGGTGTCTGTCATTATTTCTGTCCTGAAGAGGCCATTGATTTCCCCCTTAATACCTGCGGAGAGTGGTATCTTTCGGATACCCGTTTCGGCCCCATGGCCCATGCCAGATTAGGCATTGCAGAGGAAAATTCCGGAAAATTAGTGACCCTTATCCGTAAGGAAGGGAAAAAACTTGCAGAAGCGAAAAATCTGGACTTGCTACTTACAGACGGGCCTCCTGGGATAGGTTGCCCGGTCATTGCATCTCTCGGCGGGGCCGCGGCCGTACTCATCGTGTCAGAGCCTACGGTTTCGGGAAGGCATGACATGGAGCGCGTAGCCGAGTTAGCCGCATTTTTCAAGATTCCGACCATGCTTTGCGTTAACAAATTTGATCTCAACCCTGATCAGGGGGAGGACATTGAGGCTTTTGCAAGAGAAAAAAATATAAGGGTGATAGGAAGGGTCCCCTTTGATCCTGCCTTCACCAAGGCAATGGTTCAAGGGAAGACCATCGTGGAATTTGACAGCCGGTCTGAAGGTTGCGAGGCGGTCAAAGATATATGGGAAAATCTGGTGCAAGGTCTTGAGATTTGAACGAATCGATATTCCCTGTTAAGCCAGAAATGAACTTCCCCGCCGTAGGTTTAGGGGAATTAACCCAATAACTCACGAAAATCTGCGATATCCGCAGATTGAAAGGAGATAGATAAAATGCCAAGAGGAGACGGAACAGGACCAAGAGGTCAAGGAGCAGGAACAGGTAGAGGCGCTGGTGGTCGTGGACAAGGTGGCGGCGGCCGAGGAGGTGCTGGTCGGGGTCAAGGCGGTGGTGGCCGAGGCCAAGGAGGAGGCTTTGCTGCAGGCCCGGGAGGTTATTGCGTTTGCCCGAACTGTGGCGAAAGAGCGCCCCATGAATTAGGTTCTCCATGTTATGAGCAAAAATGCCCCAAATGCGGCAATGCTATGACACGAGAATAGGGCCGCCTACCGGTTGTGTTGTTTATGATGCAAACAGTGTGGGGAAAAACTTCCTTTAAACAGAACTGGGGTATGTATGAGTATTCTTGATGACTTGATGTCGATTTTGAACTTTGATACTGTTGTAAAAGATATACGTCAAGGGGTGTTTCATACCGGGGTACTCACTCGAAACTGTGGATTAGCTGCAACCCTGCCGCGGGATGCCCTCCGCCAGGAACCGCCAATGATAAAAGAGCCTGGGTTTTTGTTGGACAAGGACCCTCGGGAACTGGCCCAATTAGCCTATTCCCAGAGCATACTTGAGGCGGCCATAGGCATGGCCGCCATCAACTCCCTCCTGGAGATAGATGAGGGTTCCTGTATTGAACTCAATGCCGCCGAACTCATCAAAGAGAAGGGGAGGGACAAGAAAATCGCTATCGTCGGTCACTTTCCCTTTATCCCCAAGATTCGCGAGATTGCAAGAGAGGTCTGGGTCATTGAGAAAAATCCAAAGGAGGGCGATTTGGATGAAAGTGCTGCAGAGACCCTGATTCCCCAGGCCGATGTTGCTGCCATCACAGGGACCTCCCTGACGAATCACACCCTGGATCACCTCCTTGAACTCTGCGATCCGGGGGCCTATGTGATTTTGTTAGGCGACACGGTGCCCCTCGCCCCTCTCCTTTTTGACCACGGTGTGGATGCCATCTCAGGCACAAAGGTGGTGAACCCCGAACTGGCCCTAAGGTGTGTCAGCCAGGGTGCCAATTTCAGGCAGATCAGGGGAGTAAAGCGTCTCACCATGAAGAGGGGGTCGAATGAAAGACCAAAATAATGGAACCTATTAATATCCTTATTATCGACGACGAACGTGTCATCTGCAACGGATGCCGTATGGCGCTCTCTGACGAAAGCCATTTGGTCGACATCCATATGACCGGCAAAGCAGGGCTCGATGCAATATTGAAAGGTCAATACGACGTGGTTCTGTTGGACCTGAAACTTCCGGATCTGGGTGGCATGGAGATCCTGAGCATCGTTCAAAAGGAAAAGCCGGGAGTGTACATTATTGTCATGACAGGATATTCCTCTGTGCAGAACGCGGTGGTGGCCATGAAGTTGGGGGCCTTTGATTACTTAGCAAAGCCCTTCTCTGACGACGAACTATCGATTGCAGTGGAAAAGGCAGTGGAAAACAAACGCCTGAAAGAAGAAAATCTTTCCCTGCGCCAGCAACTCAGCGGCCAGTTTGGCTTTAGCAACATTATTGGTGAAAGCCCTGGGATTCTCAAAGTATTTGAACAGATTCAAAAAGTTGCACCCACCGACAGCACGGTGCTGCTTTGTGGGGAGAGCGGAACGGGAAAGGAACTCTTTGCCAGGGCTATTCATGCTCACAGTAAAAGAGCTGCCCGCCAATTTGTGGCAGTGGACTGCAGTACGTTCTCTTCATCCCTGTTGGAAAGTGAACTGTTCGGGCATGTCAAAGGCGCGTTTACCGGCGCTGTTAAAGATAAAGCCGGCATCTTTGAGATGGCCAATCACGGATCTCTCTTTCTGGACGAGGTGGCAAATCTGGACATGGGTACTCAGGCCAAACTGTTGAGGGCCATGGAAACTCAGGAATTCAAGCCGGTGGGCGGCAGCCGGCTGAAAAAGTCGGATGTCAGGATCATTGCCGCGACCAATCGGGATCTGAAAACCATGGTTGATGATGGGAAATTCCGGGAGGATTTTTTCTATCGCTTAAACGTGTTTCCCGTCTTTATACATCCGCTCAGGGAACGAAAAGGTGACATTCCAAGGTTGCTCTACCACTTTTTAAAGATATACTGCCGCCAGATTGAAAAGCGGATAGACGGGTTTTCAGACGAAGCCCTCGAAATGCTGATAAACCACGACTGGCCGGGCAATGTTCGCCAGCTCAAGAATGTGGTCGAACGTCTGGTCATCATGGCCGATGACCAGATTTTGGATTATCGGAACCTCACAGATCATTGGGATGCAGATCGAAAACAAACCAGGGGATCGATTCCTGAAACATTAGATGAACTCAAAACAGTCAAACGGCATCTGTTGGAGGAGCAGTTCGGTCAAATTGAGCGAGCCTTTCTTCAAAAAGCGCTTTCGGCTGCACAAGGCAACATCACCCAGGCAGCCAAACGAGCGGGCATGCAAAGATCGAATTTTTCAGCCCTCATGAAAAAACACCGATTCTCTGCAAATTCTCCTAAGATGAGTTCAAAACCCACAGATTCAATGAAATAGGAAAATGCCGTGCCGCGCCCGTATGAGACCCAATATTACTGTATAATTGGTTATACGCACATAACTATTTGAAATAACATGAACAAACAGCTATCCAATTGTGCTGTCCATACAAAGATTTATACACCCATCCTTTGCGCCACACATATCGGCCTTTCCGATCTCTGGACGCAACTGCTTGATATTAAACCAAATTCATCCGATCATAATTTTCATTTCGTAGCTTCTTGTTTTTGGCACGCACCTTGCTTATTTAAGAAATCAAACAGCGGAGAAAACAATTTGACAAAGCAAAATTTTTTAAATTAGCAACAGGAGGGATTAAAATGTCCAAATTACAAGAAAATAGAGCGGTCGAAGAGCAGATACCACCCCATATCCTGGTGATGGAAGATGATGTCAGTGTGGCTAAGGGCCTTGAGATGGTATTGAGCGAAGAGGGATATGATGTCAATTTGGCAGGCACGGGCGAGCTGGCCTTAGAGGCTTTCAAGCAAAAGCGCTATGACCTGTTAGTGGCTGATCTCAGGCTGCCGGACATCGACGGCATGGAGGTGATCAAAAAGATTAAGGCAGAAAAACCTGAAACGGAAGTCATCGTGATTACCGGATATGGTACCACTGCCACGGCGGTGGAGGCCATGAAATTGGGTGCCCATGACTTCTTGCCCAAACCGTTCACTGAAGAGCAGATTAAGGCGAGTATCGATGATGCGCTGAAGGAGCATGTAGCAGAGACGGCTAAAGCCCTCATCCAAAAAGCCGGAACAGAGGAAGAAAAGCTTATCCAGAAGCGGGAGGTCATACAGGCATTAAACCGGACGGCCGAAGATGGGGATTTCTGGCATGATTTAATGGAGAACGGATCTGTGGCATTGGAGGGCTATCATCTTTCAAGCGAAGCAAAAGCAGCCGTCGCATCGGGCGATTTGAAATGGATTAATGAGAATGTTGGGGAACTTACCCAAAAACAATTGATGTTTATTTATAAGCGTCTGGAGCGGGAGGCATGGTAATCAGGGGAGGTATATTTCTCCGATTACAAGATAACTGTTGATGCATTGTTGAAGGAACCCGGTTTCAATGGAAAGCCGGGTTTTTTCCATATAGAAGTTGTTAGAAAGGCTGATATTCCATGACCTCCCCAAAAAAGTTTGAAAGCTATTTCCACGTTCTTCGAGATGTCATCCGGGTGATGCACTCTATCACCACTCTCCAGGAAGTGCTGGATATCGTGGTAACCAAAATCACTGAAACTCTGGACGCCAAGGGAGCACTGCTCAGAATTCTCAACAAGGAAACCAACCAGTTCGAGGTTCGGGCAGCCTGTGGATTAGGCGAGCGGTATCTCGCAAAGGGACCGGTTACCACCGAAACGGTGCTCTCCACCCTATCTGAGCTGGACAAGGTCTACATCATAACGGACATCTGGAACGCGCCCAGGGTCGAATACCCGCAGGCAACGTGGGATGAAGGGATCCGCATGATGGTCGACATGCCCCTTGGCATCGCTGAACCTATAGGGCTCATCCGGATATACTTCACCGAGCAACGTGAGTTTTCAGATGATGAACTGGATTTTATCAAAACGGTTGCCATGCATTGCGCGTGCGTTATCGAACGCGTTCAAATTCAGGAAAGTCAGCAGTCCAGGTTCAGCCATCTGGCGGCCCAGATGGACAAATTGTCGTCATTAGGCCGAATGGCCGCCGGTATTGCCCACGAAATCAATAACCCCTTGGCCGGTATCCTGCTTTACAGCTCAAACCTGAGCAAAAAGGTCCCGCCAGGAGGCCTTCTCGAAGAAGGCCTGAAGATTATCGTCAAAGAAACCCAGCGCTGTAAAACCATCATTCAGGGCCTGCTCGAATTCGCGCGCGACAAAAAACCTCAAAGGGCGCTGGTCAATATGAACGATATTATGGAATCCGCCCTGGGGATTGTGGAGAATGAGTTTCACCTGCGGCATGTGCGTGTTAGAAAACAGTTGGACAAGATCATAGAAAAGGTGTACCTGGACGAAAATCAGATCGAACAGGTTTTTATTAATATCCTCCTCAATGCCCTGCACGCTGTTCAAGATAACGGCATAGTCACTGTCCAGACCGTTGTGGACCCGGAGCATAAAAAAATTCGTGCTGAGATTTCCGACAACGGTTGCGGCATTGCCGCAGATCATATGAAAAAACTTTTCGAGCCTTTTTTCTCTACCAAGGCAAACGGGACAGGGCTTGGATTAGCGGTCAGTTACGGCATCGTCGAGAATCATCAGGGCGATATCCGCGTATTCAGTGAACCGGGAAAGGGCACGCGTTTCATAATTGAATTCCCCTTCCAGGTTGACAATTCCACCGGCAGGGGGGGCCATGAAATCTCTTAAGGTCTTGGCTATTGACGATGAGAGCGTGATCTGTGACGCCTGCCAACTGGTTCTTTCGGAAAAGGGTCATACGGTTGATCGTTGCACAACCGGCAAAGCCGGATTGCTTGCCATCGGGCAGGGTACATATGACGTTATCCTGTTAGATATGAAGCTGCCCGACATAGACGGTATGGAGATCCTGAAGATTATAAGTACCGAAAAGTCTGCAGCGTATGTGATTGTCATGACAGGATATTCCACCATGTCAAATGCCGTACAGGCCATGAAATTGGGGGCGGCCGATTATCTTTCCAAACCGTTTACTGATGATGAACTGATTGAAGCCGTTGAAAAGGCCTGTTCCGAACAGTGACTGCAAGTATCAGTTCAATAAATGGGGGTAATTGCATTGCAGGTTAATTGTATGGATTCCCGCTTTCGCGGGAATGACGAAAGCCGGTCATTTCTGACTTTTTACGATACCATCATATTTAGAGAATGAGTAAAACAGGGAGTATTTTCATGAACATCAATGAGCGAAGCGGACAGATACGGGGCGCCGTCATGGTGGTTGGTGGAGGGATCGCCGGAATGCAGGCTGCCTTAGACATGGCAAACTCGGGCTTTTATGTCTACATGGTTGAGAAATCACCCGGCATCGGCGGGGTCATGGCCCAGTTGGACAAGACCTTTCCCACCAATGATTGCTCCATGTGAATCCTGGCACCTAAACTGGTCGAGGTCGGCCGGCATATCAATATCGACTTGCTCACGCTGAGTGAAGTGAAAGATATTTCAGGAACAGAAGGCAATTTCAGTGTAAACGTTGTCCAGCATCCGCGTTTTGTGGATATGGACAAATGCATTGCCTGTGGAACCTGTGCTGAAAAATGCCCGAAAAAGGTGGATGACTTCTATAACGCGCGTTTGATCAAGCGGAAGGCGATTTATGTACCCTACTCGCAAACAGTGCCCCTCAAATACGCAATTGATAAAGATAACTGCATCTATTTCAAAAAGGGGAAATGCAGGGCATGTGAAAAATTCTGCGAGGCAGGGGCCATTAATTTTGATGATAAGGAAACCGAAATTACCTTAAATGTAGGCTCGCTGATTATGGCGCCCGGGTTTAAGTCTTTTGATCCGAGCCGGTATGATACCTACTCGTACACCGCCCTCCCCAACGTCGTTACGTCTTTGGAATTTGAACGGATTCTTTCTGCAACGGGGCCCTTTATGGGCCATCTCGCAAGGCCTTCCGACGAAAAAGAACCTGAAAAGATAGCCTGGTTTCAATGTGTGGGTTCCAGGGATATGAACCGTTGCGACAATGGCTATTGTTCCTCCGTATGCTGTATGTACGCGGTCAAACAGACGGTCGTTGCAAGGGAGCATAGCAAGGTTCCCTTAGATTGTTCCATCTTCTTTATGGATATGCGGACCCACGGGAAGGATTTTGACCGTTACTATGAAAATGCCAAAAAGGAGGGTGTCAAATTTATCCGGTCCCGCGTTCATTCCGTGGAACCCCTGCCAGGGACGGACGACCTTCTGGTGCGTTACGTGGATGATGGCGGCCACTTGGAGAAAGAGACATTCAACATGGTCGTGCTTTCAACCGGGATAGAGATCGATGAAAATGTTATCGAACTTTCAAAGCACCTCGGTATCGATCTTGATCAATACCACTTTACCCAATCGGATAGTTTTCACCCGGTGGCCACATCTGTACCGGGAATTTATGCCTGTGGTGCATTTACCGGCCCCAAGGATATACCCCAGTCGGTCATGGAGGCCAGTGCGGCCGCATGTGCGGCAACAGAGCGACTGGCCCCTGCGCGTAACACCGAGACAAGAGCAGTCGATACACCGCAAGAGAGAGACATCACAAGGGAACCTTCGAAGATAGGGGTTTTTGTTTGCAACTGCGGGATAAATATCGGAGGTGTGGTAAGGGTTCCGGAGGTTGCGGAATTTGCAAAGACTCTACCCAATGTCGTTTATGTTGAGGAAAACCTGTTTACCTGCTCACAGGATACCCAGGATAAAATGACAGAGGTCATCAGGGAGAAGGGGTTGAACCGCGTGGTCGTTGCCGCGTGCACGCCCAGGACCCATGAGGGATTGTTCCAGGAAACCCTGATTAATGCAGGCCTGAATAAATATCTCTTTGAGATGGCGAATATCAGAAATCATGATTCCTGGGTTCATGCTGATGATCCGGATGCGGCCACGGAAAAGGCGAAAGATCTCGTGCGTATGGCTGTGGCCAAGACCGATCTTTTGAGTCCATTGCAGCAGACGGATCTATCCATAACACAGTCCGCCCTCGTAGTTGGCGGTGGTGTCTCCGGAATGACGGCAGCTCTTTCGTTGGCTCATCAAGGCTATCCGGTACATCTTATTGAAAAATCAGATTCATTTGGTGGTAATGCCTTGACGCTTTTCAGGGCACACAAGGGTGAAGAGGTAGCGACCTTTGTAAAGGAACTGGTCAATGAACTTAAGGCTGAAGATTTAATAACCATTCACGAGAATTCGACCATTACCGGCGTGGATGGGTTTATCGGTAATTTTAAATCGCAGGTGACAAACGGCTCATCGAAAGAGGAGATAGAGCACGGGGTTGCCATTTTTGCAACCGGGGCCAAGGAGTATAAGCCTGACGAATATCTGTACGGAGAACATAGGGCAGTTGTGACTCATTCGGAGATGGATCAGCTTTTCCAGAATAACGACCCCCGGCTGGGTGAGGCCAAGAATGTGGCTTTTATTCAATGCGTTGGATCAAGGAATGAAGAGCACCCCTATTGTTCAAAGGTCTGTTGCACACATACCGTTGAAAGCGCACTGGAAATCAAGCGCAGGAATCGGGATGCAGATATCTATGTCTTTTACCGGGACATGAGGACCTATGGCGCCCGGGAAGATCTCTACAGAAAGGCAAGGGCCGAGGGGGTCCTTTTTGTCCGCTATTCCAAAGACGAAAAGCCTGTGGTAAGCGCGGATGGCTACGCGGTGAGGATTGAATTCAGAGATCCGATCCTCAACCGCACACTGGCAGTCCAGGCCGACATCCTCTGTCTCGCCACAGCGATTGTTTCATACAGGGACCATGCCATGGCCCAGTTTTTTAAGGTTCCAATGGACGCAGACGGATGGTTCTTAGAAGCCCACCAGAAATTAAGGCCGGTTGATTTTGCCAATGACGGTGTCTTCCTTTGTGGCATGGCCCACTACCCAAAGCCAATCGACGAGAGTATCGCACAGGCCCAGGCCGCCGCATCAAGGGCATTAACGGTCCTTGCCATGGACACCATTAAGGTAGGCGGTATTGTTTGTTCCATCGATGCCGAACTCTGTTCCGGATGTCTTGCATGCATCAATGTCTGCCCCTACGGCGCAATATCACTAAACGATGATAAACGGATAGCCGAGGTAAACGAGGCCTTGTGTAAAGGCTGCGGCGCCTGTGCGGCCACCTGTCCTTCCGAGGCACCGGTTTTGATGGGATTTAATAATAAGGAGCTTTATGCTCAGATTAAAGGTGCCTTGGCAGCTTAATCTTTAAAAAAAACACTGGACAGAATTACAGGATGAAAAACTATCCTGTTATTCTTGTTTATCTTTTTAAAAATCACGAGGAGAGCGCTGTGAAAGAAGACGGATTTGAACCTAAAATAATCGCTTTTATGTGTAACTGGTGTGCCTATGGGGCAGCGGATCTGGCCGGTGTCAGCCGGTTGTCATACCCCCCCAATATCAGGCCGGTGCGTGTTATGTGCTCGGCAACCGTATCGCCACACCATATATTGAGGGCCTTGCAGGATGGTGCCGACGGCGTTCTGGTCGGAGGCTGACACGTTGGCGACTGCCATTACCTGTATGGTAATTACATGACTGTGAAAAGGATTAGGTTTTTGCAGGAGCTGTTGAGTCTTTTGGGTCTTGAAGGGCGTTTGAATCTGTCATGGATCTCTTCGGCTGAGGCCCAGAGATTTGTGCAGGTGGTTACAGATTTTACGGAAAAGATAAAATCACTGGGGCCGAATCCGCTTTCGGCGTTTTCCAAGAAACGAAAGGCTGCTGCGGGCCTGCTGCTCGAACAGCCTCCAGCCTTGCCTGTTTGACAGTAGAATTTAAAGGAGATTGTTTATGAACAACGAGGTCAAGACTTGGCTTGAAGACGGTACTATCGATATTTTTTTGGGGTATAAAGAGGTTGATCATCATCCGTTGCCCCACTGCTTTACCAAAGAGCGTCTGGATGAGGTGGAGGATCTCATGCTCAGCCCGGCGCGCTACTCTTTAGAAAAAATCGCCACGCATTTGGCCGAGGAAGACCCGGATATCAAGATCGGCATGCTTGCCCGTGACTGCAACGGCAGGGCGCTGAATGTCCTGTATCTCTGGAATCAGCTCAATCCGGACAATGTGCGGACGGTGAATGTTAATTGTTGTCCTTCAAGACTGAAGGAACACGGGGATTGCTCTTATTTGGAACCTGAAATCGTTGGTGCCTACAAAAAGCAGGTGGGTGTAGACAACAATATGCGCTTGGAAGACATGGAGGTCTATGGCGAGACAGAACGTCTCGACAGGTGGATGTACGAATTTCAAAAATGCATCAAGTGTTACGGATGCCGGAATATCTGCCCGGTTTGTTTTTGTAAAGAGTGCAGCCTGGAACATGATGAACTGGTTGGAACCGGACCGCTTTTGCCGGACGTGCCTGTCTTTCATTTGGTCAGGGCAGTGCATATGGCCGGCCGTTGTATCGATTGCGGGTTATGCGAGGCTGCCTGCCCAATGGATATCCCGCTCCGGTTGCTCTACCAGAAAGTCAGTCAAATTGTAATGGATTTGTTCGACTATGAGACCGGGACCAGCGCGGAACAACCCCCATTCAGCATCTTGGGAGACAAGGTCACACTTGAACCTAAACCGATTGAATTCGCAAAGACAGATAGTTTATGAAGGAGTCAGAAATGGAGTGTAAGTTAGTGCCATCGGTCTGTTCATATTGCGGAACAGGTTGTGGAATCCTTTTTGAAGTTATCAATGGAAAAATCGTCAGTACATTACCGATGAAAACCCATCCGGTCAATGAGGGGAAGCTGTGCATCAAGGGCTGGAATCTCCATGAGCATGTGAACAGCTTTATGCGACTGAAGCAACCCTTAGTCAAAACCTTTGGTAGATTTATAAAGACTGACTGGGATGAGGCCATTCAGCTCACCGCAGATCGTTTCCGGGAAATTATCGAAAAACATGGTCCTGACAGTATCGGCGTGCTGGTCTCGGCCAAGATCACCAATGAAGAAAATTATCTGGCCCAGAAATTTGCCCGTGCAGTGATAGGCACCAATAACGTGGATCACTGCGCTCGTCTCTGACATTCCTCCACGGTGGCCGGGCTGGCCGCCGCTTTTGGCAGTGGTGCCATGACCAACTCCATTGCAGAAATCGAAGATTCGGGCTCTGTTTTTGTTATCGGTTCCAATACCACGGCCTGTCACCCCTTGATTGCAAGGCGTATCCTGAGGGCCAAGGAAAAGGGGGCCAAACTGATTGTGGCGGATCCGAGAAATATTCAGCTTTCCCGCTTTGCAGACGTGGCAGTCAATCAACGCTTAGGAAGTGATGTGGCACTGCTGAACGGGATGATGCACATCATTATCCAAAACGGCTGGCATTCAAAGGAATACATCTCACAGCGAACCGAGGACTACGATCTCCTTGAAGAGAAGGTTAATGATTATACACCTGACAAGGTCCAGGCCATTACCGGGGTTAGTCCCAATGATCTGGAGGAGATGGCGAAACTCTACGCCACCCATCCACCGGCGAGCCTGCTCTACGCCATGGGGATCACCCAACACACTACCGGCGTGGACAATGTCAAGTCCTGCTGTAACCTGGCGATGCTATGCGGGAATGTGGGGGTGTGCGGGGGCGGTGTCAATCCATTGAGAGGACAAAACAATGTCCAGGGCGCCTGTGATATGGGTGGTCTGCCCAACGTTATGACAGGTTACCAGCCGGTTGCTGACCCAATAGTACTGGAAAAGTTCTCCAAGGCATGGGGGGCCGACCTTTCAGCCAAGCCCGGGCTGACGATTACCGACATGATCCCGGCTATGTTAGCGGGTAAATTAAAGGGTTTATATATTATCGGCGAAAACCCGAAACTGAGTGATCCGGACTGGAACCATCTAAATCATGCCATGAAGGAGTTGGAATTCTTAGTTGTACAAGAACTCTTCCTATCGGAAACCGCCCAGGTGGCAGATGTGGTCCTTTCCGCGGCATCAGTAGCCGAAAAAGAGGGTACGGTTACAAATACCGAACGGCGCTGTATGCAAATCCGAAAAGCGATCGACCCTATCGGAAATACATTAGCTGACTGGGAAATTATCTGCAGGCTTTCAACCTCGATGGGATATGAGATGAGTTATGAGTCTCCGGAGCAAATATTTAATGAAATGGCCTCGTTGACACCAAAGAGTTATGCCGGCATGACCTATGAACGTATGGGATTAGACGGCCTTCAATGGCCATGCCCGGATAAGGAACACCCGGGAACCCCGTACCTGCACAAGGATCAATTTGCCCGTGGTAAAGGTAAGTTCTTTGCCATTGAGTACCAGGATCCTGCGGAAATGCCGGATGAGGAGTACCCATACTTCCTGACCACCGGACGGATGTTCGCCCACTTCCACACCGGCACAATGACGAGAATCTCCCCGCACCTCGATGTTGAGCAAAAAACGAGTTACGTTGATATTAATCCCAAAGATGCTGAAGGGTTGGCGATAAAAGATGACGATATCCTTATTCTTTCGTCTCGGAGAGGCCAGATAGAGGCACCCGCAAGACTAACTGATTCGGTGGAATCCGGCACCGTTTTTCTGCCCATTCACTTTGGGGAAACCCCCACCAATGTCTTGACCGATGCAGAGGCAGTTGATCCCTTGGCCAAGATCCCGGAATTCAAGGTAAGCGCTGTGAAAATTGAAAAATTCATTGCATAAAAAAGGCCCCATTAAAGGGGCCTATTTAGTGTCTGAACGAAAACAAGGATTTTTTGTCAAGGTCAAGGAAGATCAAAATTTTAACCGCAGGAATACACTG
>CAZFSF010000006.1:4280-36687 GCA_964522045.1 uncultured Desulfobacteraceae bacterium | reverse complement strand
ACCGTCATAGGTTGCCGACCTGACAAAGCGGTTCTTCAGTTCCATCCCCTTTATGGCCATCGGTTCGAACAGAATGCTCATCATCCCTCCCTCCCAGGTATGTGCCTGTTCAATGGGAAGTATCCTTCCCCCGGCCACCTTGGCGCCCTTGTCATCATTTTTTCTTCTTCGACTGAAGCGCCTCCATGAGTTTCTCACCGAGAGAGCTTACCGCAGCCCCCTTGCCCGAGGAAAAGTTACGCCAATCCCCCTCATCCCCTTCATCTCCGGGACCAACGGTGATCTTCCTTTCCCCGGCACTGATACGTTGGATCACCACCGTGATGGGGTCACCGGGCCTCATTTTTTCGATCCCCACCGGTTTAGAGGTCTCCCTTAGGGTTGATTTTGGAAGAAGAGCGGTCACACCCGGTTCCAGGGAGACAAAGACCCCGAAGTTTTCCTGTTTTTCCACCGTCCCGTTTACGGACTGACCCACCCGGTAGCGTTCCGCCACACCTGCCCACGGATCCCCCTCCACATCCCGAATGCTCAGGGAGATCCTCCGTTTGGCCTTGTCCATCTCCTTGATCATCACCTGGACCTGTTCACCGGGGGAAACCACATCTTCGGGTTTTGAAATCCGACGTCTATAACTCATTTCGCTGATATGCACCAACCCCTCAATACCGGGCTCTACCTCCACAAAGGCGCCGAAATCGAGGCATCGGGTCACCTTCCCGGGGACTGTGTCCCCCTCGTTATATCGCTGGTCCACGGTCTCCCAAGGGTCCCCAAGGGTCTGTTTTATGGAGAGGGCGATCTTTAGCTGGTCTGATTTTTCGCTGGGCTCCATGCCGATCACCTTTACCCGGACCGATTCCCCCACATGGATAACTTCATCGGGGTTTTCCACCCTGGACCATCCCAGTTCGGAGATGTGGATCATCCCCTCCACACCGGGGGTGAGTTCCACAAAGGCGCCGAAAGGCATGAGTTTTGTCACCCGGCCCTCCATGAGGTCGCCCACCGTCAGGCCTGCGTAAAAGGATTCCCGCACTTTTTCCAAGGCCCGGTTCAAAAGCTTCCGTCTGGAAAGGACGATGTTGCGGCCATCCTCATCAAATTCGGTAATGAGAAATTCATAGGCCTGATCCATGTATTCTTCGGGGGTTTCCACATACCGCAGGTCCATCTGACTGATGGGACAGAAGGCCCGTCGCTGCACCACCTCCACCTGAAAGCCTCCCTTGATCACAGCCTTCACCCTTCCCTCCACCGGAATGGCGTTTTCAAAGGCATCTCTCAGGAGTTCCGCCCCCCCGATTCCGGTAATGGCCTTGGAAAGCCTGATCTCTGTGCCGGTGACGGCAACCGCGTAGAGCTCCAGGATATCCCCCTCCTTGAAGGTGAACTGCCCTTCCTCATCAAGAAGTTCGCTTTTCTCCACAAAGCCGTCGGTCCTTGTCCCTGTGTCCACAAAGACACTGTCCCTGCCTATGGAGATAATGGCCCCCTTGACCTTGTCTCCCACGCGGACATCTTCGTTCATCCCTTCGGCATAGGACTCAAACAGCTCGGCAAAGCTCTCTTCTTCATCGGTTTGATCCTCTGGTTGTTCCTGGGCGGCTTCTTCCAAAACATCATCAGACATGATTATTCATCCCCCTAAATAGCGTCTGAACGAAAACTGTCTTTTTCGCCCATATCTGCGTCAGGCTCAAACTCTAATCCTCGAAATACTCAATGTATTCCTGCGGTTTAAATTTTCACCTTCCCTTCCGGGGCGTAGGCCCTCCAGGCCGGAGGCTTGATCTGAACAAAAAATCCTAGTTTTCGTTCGGACACTAAAGACAATTTTCAAATTCACTTTCCTTATAATGAAAAGGATCTCGTTTACACCAATTCTCCATGGTTTCCATAGAGATCTTTTATCAAAATTATGGCATTATTTCAACATAAGAGAGACTCCGGCGGCGATTCTCCTTATGGTTTCTCGCAGGCAAGGTCCATCAGGAGAATGGCGGGTCCCGGAAAGAGGCGTTTGAGGCTTTTCGGTCCAGGTGATATGGTAGGGGCCCGGGATAAGGAACGGTCCCCAAGATGGACGTGAAAAGGGGCCTACTCTTCTCTTTTCAACAGTCAGAGCTTGCAGTCAGGATCTTATATTTTAACTTTTCATGATACAAGCACTTTATATTTACTGAAAGGAAAATGATGACAAAAGATAAAAATCGGACACCCGTTGCTCAAGACCTGGTTACGAGGTGCACCAGATGCAAGCTGGAGCTGAGTCACGTGGTTGTTGTCCACAACCTGGAAGGAATTGTCGATAGGGTAAAGTGCAAGACCTGCGGCAGTGAGCACAAGTTCAGTCCTGACAAAAAAAGTCTCCCACGAAGATAATGGGGCCGGATCTGTCGGCCACTGACGAGCCTGAAATCCCGTCTGGAGCAAAGCAAAGGCGGGAGAGCCATCCATCCCTCCTCAAAAGCCATATAACGCTTTCAACAAACGTCATTCCTGGAAGTCAACGAGGGGTTTTTGTGTGAAGGATCCGTCAGGTCAGTTCGTAACGTAGCGCCCCTTCAATCTCTTTCAGATGCTCTTCATCCGCGATCTTCTGTCCTTCAAGATCACGCACATAAAAGACATCCGCTATCTGATCGCCCTTTGTGGCAATCTTGGCGATCCTGATATCTAAGAGGAGATCAAACAGGGTTTTTGTAATAAGGTGGAGGAGCCCCACCCGGTCATCTGCAAATACCTCAATCAAGGTAAAGAAGTCAGAGGAACTGTTATCTATTACGACCTGAGGGGGGCGGGAGGGTTTTTCATGATTGGAGAGAACAGATGTCGCTCTTTTCTGTCCAAGGCGATAGGCCAAGGATAGCTTGCCTTCGAAAGTACGTTCCAGATCCCGCTTTACCTTCTGCCAGGTCCTTTCCGGGTCAATGGGGTCGAGGGGTTTGGTTGCCTTAAAGATATCGAGAGCGGTCCCGTCCCTCCAGGTATAAATATCGGCGGAAAGGATGTTGACACTGTTCAGAGCCAGAACGCCGGCCATATCCGCGAACAGCCCTGGCCTGTCTTTAGCCAAAAACGTTATCTCAGAGCAATCCTCCGCAGGGTTCTCCCTGGCATCAAAAGAGAAGACAGCCCCTGCATCCTTCTTGGACGGCTCCCTCGTGCACAGAACCATTTCAATATGGCGAACAATATCCCGTGGCGTGGTGGACAGGAGGTACCTTGGTGACATCACCTCAAAAAAGGGATCCGGATCCACGCCCTTCTCTTGCAAGGCCATTTCTTCACGAACTTGATCCATAGTCTGCTGGACCTTTTGTGAGGCATCGACGGTTGCCAACTCTCCCCGTGCAAGGATGTGGATGACTTTGAAAAAGAGTTCCTGGACCAGATTGGCGATCCAATCGTTCCAGGCCCTCGGGCCGGTTGCCATGGAATCGGCCCACGTGAGCAGGTAGAGCATGCGGAGCCTCTCAGGGTTGCCGATGATGCGGGCGCACTGCACAACCACCTTTTCATCACTGAGATCCCTGCGGGTAGCGGTTTCCGCAAGGAGAAGATGATGTTTTATCAAGAAGAGGACTTCTTCGCTGGTTTCCTTAAAATAATTGAGACGTTTCAAAATTTTACGTGCTATCTCCGCACCTCTGGCAGCATGCCCCGTGCCGGTTTTGCCGATATCATGGAAAAGCGCTGCCAGGAAAAGTGGTTCAGGGTCCGGGAGTTCCAAAAAGATGTCAAGGAGCAACATCTCTTTATGGGAATGAATATCCTTTAAGCACCTGACCGTTTCGAGGGAATGCCTGCCGACCGGAAAGGTGTGGTAGGCGTCAAATTGAACACGGTTGCTGATTTTCGCAAATTCAGGGATAAAGGCCGACAAAAAACCGACCTCATGCATTTGGTTCAGGACCTCAAAGGCATTGGCACTATTCAGGATGTTTAAGAAACTCCTGCCAGCCTTTCTCGCTCTTCGGAAGCCATCATCCACGAGGGACAGAAACTCTGTGACCAGTCTGCGTGCCTCCATAGAAAGGGGATACTTGGTTCGTGAAATCTGTTCGAATACCGTCATCAGGAGGAGGGGATCTGAAAGGATGTCCGTTGCTGATTTGAATCCTATTTCTCCCTGGTGAAAACGAAGGTCCTTGCCCACATCAGATGGCTCGGTTCCTTTCACCAGGCTTCTCCCTTTGGGAAGGTGGGCCCTGACAAAGGCACGGTTCAAGGACTTTATGGAGGTCATAGACGCGTGGAGATCTCCCATGAATTCCTCGACCGCCAACAGATCGTCGCGATCCTGGTAGCCTAATCTCGGGGCGATTTTTTCCTGATATTCGAAGTCCAGCCGGTCGTTTTTGCGGCCGGATAACTGGTGCAGATGATTTCGCACCTGATAGATGAAATCCAGGTGGTCTTTCAACTTGTGGTATTCGTTGTGGGTGAGCTGACCCGAGTACTCTAAGTCTCTTGGCGCCATAAGATCAAAAAAGGCCTTGGCTATCCAGAGGATATGGTGGTAGTCCCTCAATCCCCCGATACCCTCTTTAAGATTGGGCTCCAGGACGGCGCTGGCATCCCCATTGGTATCCATCCGGATCTGATAGAGGTCTTCCAGCCATCTGCCAAAGGCTGTTTTTCTTTTTGGGACGACTTTTTTTTGAAGATTGGCCATGAGATCAAGGAACAGAGGTGAATCACCGCATAAGAAGCGGGCATCCATCATGGAGGTGAGGACTTCAAAATCATCCTTGGAAAGCCTCAGACAATCCTTGATGGTGCGTGTCCCATACCCGAGCTCAAGGCCGACGTCCCATAAGGGATAAAGGATATCCTCTGTCAGCCCTTTGGCTGAGGATGGTATCTTGGAGCCAAACAGGATCAGGATGTCAATATCTGAATGAAGAGAAAGCTCCTTTCTGCCGTAACCGCCCACGGCTACGAAGGCAAATGGGGTCCTCTTGGAGAAAAGGCGGTGACCGGCTGCGCTCTCCTGGAGACCTCCACGGAAATACTCATCCATGATCTCCGTATGATCAGCCTGAAAGGCGCCCATAGCCTGAGACGCCGGCAACAGGGAGATCAGCCGGTTTCTCGATTCTTTAAGTTCTTCAAAGGCAGACATTTGGATTCATATGGCCTCTTTTCCGGTCTCACCTGTACGGATGCGGATTACTTCCTCCACCGGGAATACAAAGATCTTGCCGTCTCCGATTTGGCCTGTCCGGGCCTTTTCCTGGATCACCTTGACAGCTTCCGGTACCAGTTCGGCCTCCATCACCACCTCAATTTTGACCTTGGACACAAAATCCACCTGATATTCTGCTCCACGGTAGACCTCTTTGTGCCCCCGTTGACGTCCAAATCCTTTGACCTCGCTGACAGTGAGTCCTTTTACTCCAACACCGGAAAGGCCATCTTTGACATCATCCAATTTAAAAGGCTTGATAATGGCTTCTATTTTTTTCATGGTATTCACTCCTTAACTAAAAGCTGTATCCTGTTTCATTATGAAGACTGATATCCAGGCCCTTCATCTCCTCTTCCTCGGTTACCCGCAAGCCTATGATCAGATCAACAACCTTGAGGATGATCAAGGTCATGAAAAATGCAAAGGCCATGGAGGCAATTACTGAGACAAATTGAATCCAGAGCTGACCGGGATTGCCGAAGAAAAGACCGTTGGCGCCGTCAGGATTGATGGCGGTACTGGCAAAGAGACCGGTAGCCAGGGCTCCCCAGGTACCACCAAAGCCGTGAATGCCGACCACATCTAAGGAATCATCGTATCCCAGCCGCGCTTTGAGCAATATCCCGCCGTAGCAGATGACGCCTGCCAGTCCGCCGATAATGATTGCGGACAACGGCCCGACAAATCCGGAGGCCGGGGTAATGGCCACTAACCCCGCGACCGCGCCACTGGCCGCGCCCAGGGTGGTTGGTTCCCCCCTGTGTATCCATTCCATTATAATCCAGGTCAGCGCCGCAAGTGCGGAGGCTATGTGGGTAACCACAAAGGCACTCGCCGCTAAACCATTACATGCAAGGGCGCTACCCGCATTAAATCCGAACCATCCGAACCACAGTATCGCCGCCCCCGTGATGGTCATGGGTAGATTGTGGGGGATATAGGCCGTGCTGCCGTAGCCGATTCGTTTTCCGATGATCAGGGCTGCCGCAAGGGCCGAGACACCTGAACTAATGTGCACCACAGTCCCCCCGGCAAAATCGAGGGCGCCCATGCGGCCCATCCATCCTCCGATACCCCAAACCCAGTGTGCCAAAGGATTGTAAACAAAGGTGCTCCACAAAAGGGCAAAAAGAAGAAAGGCGCTGAATTTCATGCGCTCTGCAAAGGCCCCGGTAATCAATGCCACTGTAATGATGGCAAACATACACTGGAATATCATGAACGCAAAATGAGGAATGGTACTCCCGTAATCAGGGCTTGGGTTCATACCCACCCCATTCAGCCCAAACCATTCCAGACCTCCGATAATCCCGGCATGGTCTGTTCCGAACGAGAGAGAATACCCCCACAGCACCCATTCCAAAGTGATGATTCCCAAAACAATAAAGCTCTGCATCAGGGTTCCCAAAACGTTTTTGTTGCGTACCATTCCCCCGTAAAACAGGGCAAGACCCGGTGTCATGAACATGACCAGGGCCGCCGACATCAATACAAAAGCGGTATCTCCAGCACTCATAATCTCCCTCCTCCTTCAGGTTTTGGATTACAAAGAAAGCAATATGTGTGCCATTGCCAAAGGATCGACATTTATCTTTAAATATTAAGTTGTTATCCGTATTTGGAGGAAAAAGGGAAGGTCGGTTTATGACATTTTTGTAGTGTAAATTCTGACGGCATACAAAAATGGGGAATGGCGGGATACTGGATACTGGATACTCGATACTGGATGCCGGTCGAAGAACCCGACTTTGGCGGTGATACTCGTTCGGCTCCTTGCGCCCTGCGCCTTAAGCCTTCGTCATCAATCCTAAAGCCCCCAACATCTCATCTCTGATCCTCTCTATCTGCTCATCGCCATAAATCTTCTGTCCTGCAAGATACCTCACATAGAAAGCGCCGGTAATCTTCTCCTCATCGCTATTGATCCTGGCGAACCTGATATCTAACTCCAAGGAAAACATCTTGTTGGCCAGATCATAAATGAGATCTATCCGTGACCCGGAAGTGATTTCTATAACGGTAAAGAAGTCAGAAATATCATTGTTGATGTTGACTTTTTTGGCCATTGGGGATTTGTATCCTTCAGGATAGATGGAACTCCCCTTCTCCCGGATCAATTCATCCAAGGGGAGCCGATCTTCTAAGGCTAAGCTGACATCCCTGTGTGTTTTATCCCACATCTCTGCCTCACGAAGTGGGTCCAAAGGGTTTGTTACCTCGTAGATGTCAAATGCAAGGCCGTTTTTAAGGGTAAAGATATTGGCCGAAAGGATTTTCATATTGTGTAATGCAAAGACCCCCGCCATCTTGCTGAAAAGTCCTGGTTTATCGTAGGTGCACTGAATGACTCGCGTAACCGGGGCATTGGGTAATCTCTGCAGATGCCATGTATGCTTGTTATTTCCAAGAGTCAGGGCCATGGGGAAGTGGAGACTCATATCTTCTAAGGTATTGCGCAGGAAATACCTGAACGATACTTGATCGATCAGGTCAAGGATCTCTTTTTCAGAAAAATGTGGTGTCAAAATCTCTATGAGGTCGCGTTTCTTGGCCGCAATTTCATTGGTGGCATCCCGCGAGGCAAGGGTTCCCCTCTCCAAGATCCGCATTACCTTTATGAACAGTTCCGTAAGGAGTATGGTCTTCCATTCGTTGCGCGCCATCGGACCGGTTGAGAAACTGTCAGCCACGCTCAAAAGGAACAGCATCCTCAGCATGTCTTTATCCTGGATAAGCTGGGCCGCCTGAACAGAGGTCTTTTCATCGGCCAGGTCCCTGCGCTGTGAAATATTGACAAGGAATAAGTGCTGTGCGATCAAAAAAGAGACAACCTCCGCAGCTTTTTCCCCCATGCCGAACCGATTCAATATCCCGGGGATCATTTCGGCCCCCTTTTTAGAATGATCTTCACCATGTCCCTTTCCAATATCGTGTAGAAGCGCTGCCAGGAAAAGCCAATCCGGGTGTTCCAGATCTCTGAAAACGTCTTTAAACAGAGGCCATTGCTCATCATAGGCCCCTCGGGAGATGCTATATAGGACGTCTAAGGCCTCCAATGAATGAAGATCCACGGTACTGACATGATAGAACCCGAATTCGGCCAGATTCCTGATCCGCTTGAATTCAGGGATAAAGAGGGTAAGCAATCCCATTTCAAGCATGAGCCTGATGATCTTAGGGTTCTCTGGTTCTAATATGATCTTCAAAAACAGTTCCCTCGCACCTGAGGACTTGAGCAAATCCTTACCTTTTTTGGCAATAATCCCTTTTGCCTCCCAGATAAACCCTGAACCCAAGAAAAGACCCCTCTCGTTGGCCTCTTTCAGTGCCCTTAAAATCACTGAAGGGTCTTTTTCCGAGAGCGTTCCCTCCTTCAGGACCACATTCCCCTTTATTACCTGAAATTCCGTGGTGATTTGATCCTGGCCCAGTTCCGGTGGGAGAGGATGGATCAGGTCCAGGGCCTTTACCTCGAATTCATCATGACCATATCGGATCCTGTTCATGTGGAGGTAGAGGTCTCTCATAAGCTTTTCAGGTCCCTCAATATGGGGGCCATCCTTATAACCGAGATCCTGGGATATCTGTTTCTGGTAGGCAAGCAACATCTGGTCCTCTTTCCGGTCGGCCAAGAGGTGAAGATGATTTCTCACGTTCAGGAGAAAGATCCTGGAATGGCCCAATTTATTGAATTCAAAATGGGAAAAAACCGCAAAACGTCTTATTTCGCTGAATCGTTTGCATCTGAAATATACCCGGGCCATCCAGGCCATTAAGTGCAGGTCCCTGAGTCCTCCCAATCCATCCTTGATATCAGGTTCCACAAAGTAGGCTTCGCTATGGTATTTGTCTTCCCGATCCTGCTGATAAATCAGGAATCTCTTTAATAAAGAAGATTTTTCCCGGTAAATACGTGACCAGAAGGCCTCCCTGAAAAGCCGGTAGAATGATCGAGAACCCAACAGAAACCGGCTGTCAATCAGGGCGGTGAGCATTTTGAAATCGTTAAGGGCCAAACGGATGGATTCAGGAACAGTCAGGATGGAATGCCCCACTTCTAATCGGGCATCCCAGAGGGGGTAAATCGCACGTGGAATGATCTCTTTCATCTCTGCCGAGAGTCGGCCCTGATGGATCACTAAGAGATCAACATCGGAATTAAAACAGAGTTCTCGTCTTCCATATCCTCCCAGCGCCACCACTGCCAGGGGCTCCTGCCCGGATTCTTTTAGCCTTTCCCTGAAACCGGCCTCAAGGAAGAGGGCACGTACAAAGCGATCCATTATATTAGAATATGCATGGGCCGCTTCAAGCCCGGAACCCTGCGTCAGATAAGTCTTGGTGAGGGATTCCCTTGAATTCAAGAACCCTCTTACTCCATCTTGCATCTTTTTCGAGATATCAGATGGCGTCTCGATCCTCCTCACCGGTACGGATACGGATCGCCTTTTCCACAGGCATAACAAATATTTTTCCGTCCCCTATCTCACCGGTGTGAGCATGCTCTTTGATTACTTCAACAACACGGGGCGCAATATCAGTGGCTACCACCACTTCCAACTTAATCTTGGGCAGGAAATCCACCACGTATTCCGCCCCCCGGTAGATCTCCTTGTGTCCCTTTTGCCTCCCGAAGCCTTTAACCTCTGTGATAGTAATCCCGCTTACCCCCAACTTGAGTACGGCATCTTTGACATCATCTAATTTGAAAGGTTTAATAATCGCTTCCACTTTTTTCATATAAAATATCTCCTTAGTAACTCAACTATTTGACGATTTATCCACATCCCACTCTTCCAGGCCGTCCTGCTCCACATAATCCACCTGTTTGGGTCTTACCTTTCGATATACCTCTAAAGGGGTTTTTTGTTTACCTTCCACCTTGAGGAGATCATCTTCAATGGAAATCCCGAATAGACGTTCATTTTCCTTGAGAAATGGCAGGATCAGACGCCAATCTCGTTCGCCCAAGGGCACGATCTCGGTCCCGTTCAGTTGCTGTTCATCCACCAGGTGAAACGGATCCCGGACAAATATTGCGCCCCCGGATGCCAATGAAAAGAGATTGGATCCGGGATATGGGGAGGGAAGCGGTCTGACAGCGCCCTGGTCATCAAAACCGACCCCGTTTAAGACCACGAATCCGCCTCCATCGTGGGGATCCCCTGCCATGAAGGACTCGCCTAAGTAGTCTAAGCAAGTGCCGTTTATGACAACACGGGGTTTCCCCACCGCATTAATCAGCGGCCGGCCGGCGGCATTGCCCATCACATAGACCTCACCCCCTTTGGCGCCGTACATAAACGTCTGGCCCGCATCTCCGTAAATGACCATCTTGCCGGTCTTCATGATCTGCCCGAGCTGGTCCTGGGCATCCCCATGGACGTGAACAGTAAGACCGTCGATCCCTGAACCGAGATAGTCACCCGAACTGCCATATATATCTAACCGTACACCGCCCGAGTCAGGCCCCAGGCCACACCCGTGAAAACGCTGTCCTTTAAGCCCGAATACGATAAATCGCCGCCATCCCCTGAAAAAGGCCTCTGACAACAGACGGCTGTCACAGTGATCACCTTCCGGGGGGAAGAGGGATGCGTCAATGATCAATACCTTCTCTTCATAAGAAGGCCCACGGAAAAACTGCCGGGTCTCCCAGTCTATCAGGCGATACGCGGACTTTACATCTTCCCTTGCAAGGGATGGAAAATGATGGAATATGGCATCCAAGGTCTGGTTGATCATCTGCAGGACAGAGCGACGCTTTTTGTCATAGGTAGGATAACGCCTGTCCAACAACCGGGTCAGGGCAGAGAGGGCCACCTCAAAGTAGGCGTCGCCCTTTAATCCCCATCCCTTTATCTCTTTCAGGCAATCCATAAGATCTGAATAGTCCCAGGCGCTGATTCCATCTTTCACATAATCGCACAACAGGTCCGGTCGCTGGAGATCGAAAAACCCGGATATGTCAAACCGATCCTTTTCATCACCCTCTACCAGATAGTAGACCTGCCCTGGAAGATAGGGTGTCTGGCCCTCGGGTGCAGTGATCTCGCGGCCAAACTTGTCAACGCAAGTCAGTCTCTTCTCGAGGGGCGCCTCTTCTTTTCTATCAAGGTTGAAGATAAAGGCGCCTCCGTCGGTATGGCTCCCCCCGCGGGCATTCCAGTATCGATCTGCCACGGTCCCCACGCGGGGATCTTCTGCTGCCAAGCTTTTCAGGGTGGCGTCTATGGCCTGTTTTTCAGAACATATCAGCCCCACCTGAACCTGGCCCTCATGGAGGGCAAAGACCTGGGGTCTGAGCATGGCGGTATCCGTGATTCCAATGAGTTGAAGACGTTCATTTGCGGTGTCATTTCTCGCAATGATAAAAAACCAGGGACCGTCAGGAGACCCGTGAATATGGGTGGCCTGAATGGCCCGGTATAACCGCTGTTTGTCTGCCGGCAACTGGTCAAAATCCCTCTCCATGGTGGGGGCGAGGGCCTCGATGACCCATTCTAAAGGATACCCGTATGTGCGGCTGTAGAGATCAAAGAGGAGGACAGATACCTCTGTATCGGTAAGGAAGAGGGGATACAGGTTCCTCTGCCTCAGGTACTCGGCCACTGAATGGTAATTGGCAAAATCGCCATTGTGGACAAGGGCCTCATTCAGACCGATAAAGGGGTGTGCCCCGGCCGGATGCCAGACCCTGCCCTTGGTGGGATAACGCTGGTGGGCTATCCAGATATGGGCCTTGAAATTGTCAAGTTTGTAGTACTGGACCACCTGTTCGGCATAGCCAACGATTTTAAGGATGAAAAAATTGCGGCCGTGGGAAAGCACAAAGGCCCTCTGGCTCCCATAGGCATCATAGTAGGCCTTGTTGATCTTGAAGCTGTTCTGGTAGACAAACTCATCCTCGGCCTGGCGCATCCCCATCTCTGTCATGCTGTTCTTGGCCATGAATGTGGCAAGGACCTCCTGCTTTACCCGCACAAAAAAGCGAAAGACCTCTGGCGGCCGAACCCTCAGACCCCGGATATCCCTGTAATCGTTTATATGGGGGATACGTTCAGAGAAATGGACACTAAAATAGGGTTCTATGAATCGCCGCTCCAGATCATTTATCACATCCTCCTCAAGAGCGGCGATTTGAAGGATATAGTCATCATTCAGGATCTCTTCTGAAACCCCCAACATCCTCGGATCAAACCCCATGGCCGCAATACCGCCCCCGCGGCCATTCCCCCTGTTATGCATCTGCTTAGAGGGTTCAAAGATATGCCTTCCCCTCACAGGAATGTTGCAGGCAAACCCCGTTACACCACAGCCCCCTTCGGCCTCGGTTTCATAATAGGGCCTCGAAGGCAACCCTTCCACAAGTGGCTCCCTTGACCGTATAATTTTTTCTACCATTTGATTTCGCGTCATCATTAAAACCCGCTTCTTTTTGACAGGATCTACAGGATCTACAGGATCAATTCGTTTTATCTTGTTGATCATTATTTAATCGAAACTTGAGTTTAAATTTTTGGTGTAATTCACCTTCTTGATTTACAGGATTTGCACCAGAATCTTATCCAGTTCATCCTGTTTATCCTGTCAAAGATTCCTAATATTATGCTCTACTACAACTAACAACTAACCGCACAGGTGACAAACTTTAGGCATTTTAGCTCATTTCCCCGCTACAAACTGGATAAATAGGCACTTTAGTCATTTTTTCTCATATAATCCAGATGAACCAGGCAGTCTGTGCGCCCCACTAATTCCTTAAGGCTCTTCATCCCGAGCCTTTTTAAGATCCTTATCAGCTCTTTCCGCCACGCCAAAAACATATTGATGATACGCTGGGTCCCCCACTCAAGGTCCATCAGTTTTATCAACTCCGGGTCTGTTGTGGCGATCCCCCGTGCACAACCCCTGCCGCTCTCGCAGTTGTGACAGCGGATACACTCTAATGCCACCAGATCGGAGGTCCCCGTGCAGACCCCGTCGGCGCCTAAGGCAATCGTCTTGGCAACGTCATGGGGGGTCCTGATCCCTCCGCTGGCGATTACAGTGATCTTGTCCCTGACCCCTTCTTCCTCTAAGAAACGGTGCACCTTGGGCAGGGCATATTCAATAGGCATGGCAATATTCTTCTTGGCAATATCCGGGGCAGCTCCCGTACCGCCATAGCTCCCGTCGAGATGGATAATATGAGCCCCGGCATAATAGCTTCCCACGGCCACCATATCCACGTCAGTGGGCGTAGATACCTTGACAGATACTAATGCCTTAGGGTTCATTGCCTTTATCCAGTCCACATGTTTCTTGTGGTCTTCCACCGAATATACGCTGTGGAAAGGGAAGGGCGAAAACAGCGGGTATCCAACCACTGCCTCCCGCATACGGGCCACGCCCGGGGTTACCTTATCTCCCAAGAGATGCCCTCCGAGACCGGGCTTTGCGCCCTGGGCATACTTAAACTCAACGATTTTGACCCTCTGAATCGTCTCTTCCCTCACCCCAAAAAGCCCGGTAGCCACCTGGGTGATCACATGATCGTCATAGGGCTTGAGTTCATCGGGGTAGCCCCCCTCGCCGGTGCAACAGAAGGTCCCGAGGGCCTTTGCCGCCTTTATCCGGCTGAGCATGGTGGTGATGCTTACCGAACCGTAGGACATACCCCCCCCGTAGAAGGGTACCCCTATCCTGATCTTGTGGGCGTTATCAGCCTTCCGGTTCAGGTCAACGCCGACGTCCAGCTCATCATCCTCTTCGAGCAGGGGTTTGTCCCCTTTTTCAACCGGCGGAAATTTGATGCGCAGCTTGTCAAATCCGCCGGCCGAACCGCCGATTTTGTACTCAAGATGCTTTGGGGGCATCTCGCTGAATTCGGCCATATGCCAGGTGCTGGCCAAGAGATCCGGGGTCCATCTGAAATCACCCATCGCATCGAAATCAGGGTTTCTCCTGAGGGTGAGGGCCTGAACCGGACAGGTCGCATGACAGGGCTCAGGACACTCAGCACCCACACACAGGTGATGGTTCTCCACAAACACCTTTCCCCTTCTCATGACATGAACCCCATAGGGGCATATCTCAACACATTTTCCACAGGCAATGCAATCGCCGTTCCTGTTGAGCCGGTATTTTCCTATGGCGTTTCTGAATCTGGAACCGGTCCTCACCGCCTCCGGTAATTGAAAGGCATTACGACTACTCAAGTTCACATCCCTCCTCCACTTCTCCCATGCTTCCAAAAGTGGCCCGGTCTAAATCTTCGAAAAACATTGCCCGGCCCACCTCTCCCCTGAGTCTGCGGGCATCTCTAATCCCCATGGCCCCCATCACCTCCAAAAGCTGATTATGCCAGGCGCCCACAAGGTTTATCACGCGCGATGCCACCCAGGATGGAGATGCCCGGTCGATTTCAACAGGACAGTCCAATCCTTTTGTACACCGTCGGCACATCCTGCACTCAAGGGCTATGAGAATGGGAAAATCAATCAAGACCGCATCTGCTCCACAGATAATGGCCTTGGGCACATGCTCTGCCATGGCAATACCGCCGCTGGCCAACAGGGTGATCTCATCCCTGATGCCGGCCTCTACGAGCTTCAGATGAGTCGAACGAATCCCATCTTTCAAGTATTGCTTACCTCTGTCCATGAAAAACCCGTTCTCGGCCGCCTCTAAGTGAATGATCGAGACACCATTGCGTGCCAGGGAGAGGGCCTTCTCTTCAACCTTCTCATCCATTGGGATTCTTACTGAGATCAAGAGGGAGGGGTATGCCCTCTCCATTTCCTCGATGACCCTTGCCCACTCTTCGCTCCAGGAGATCTCCAAAATCCGGCTCTCTTTCGGGACGGTGTACGGTTCAGATTTTTCAGGGGAAATCATCGGGACTAAGTATGGACCGGAGTCATCCGGCGCTGAATGAATCATCTCTTGAGGAAGGGCCATGAGTGTGCCCAGGCGCTTTGCGGCCATGGCCCATCCCTTGATGGTATCTTCATTGATTGCGCCGAATGCCGGCATCTTCAGTATGATGGGAAGAGGGATATCATAGATTTGAGAGTAATCGCGCTCAAGGATACCCTCATCATTAAAGGAGAGGTGCCGCGATGTTCTGCCCAAGTCTATGGCAGTGCTGATATACTCACGACCATGGATACCGTCCCGGGTCGGTCTGACGATCTCTGACATGTCGGTCCACATGGAATCGAAACCCGGGCCGCTGAAAGGCCCGGGGTATCCCGCGCCCGAGACAGGGATTTTCCCGGTCTCCGCCTGATACCACAACTTGGAGATAATATCCGGGCTCCAATAGGGATCCCCCAGGGCCCGGTATTCGGGATTGAGGGATTTGTGGATCAATTCCTTGGGGCAGCCCTGGACACACCTCAGGCAGTTCATGCACTCGTTATCAATGGAGTCGATCATCTGCAACGGATCGAGATTGCGGTGATCATATACCCCGTAGACGCACCTCTTTTTCACGCAGACCGCGCACTTGAGACACCCCTCTTCCCAGGCAATAATACCCGATTTCGTAACCGATTTGAAACGAGGAGGAACGGTATGGGTGTGTATAGCATATCTGGATGGCATCATTATCTCCTCTTCACCATCATATACCGGGCCTCGGCAGCAGGCCTGCTCTTTCAACGATTTCCCCTACCGCATCTTCCCATTCAATGGCCATGATATGGACCCCTTTGACCCCGGGGATCTCTTTCAGTCTTAAAATGGTCTCCACGCATATCCGTATCCCTTCCTCTTTCTGTTTGTCCTTGGGGACCCCTTCCATCCTTTTTATAATCTCATCAGGGATATCCATGCCCGAAACCCTGTTTTTCATATACTTGGCCATGCCGGAAGATTTGAGGGGAGTCACCCCGCCGAGGATATAAACCTTTTCAGGCAACCCCCTCTCCATCGCCATAGAGATCCAGGACTCGAACCGGTCCAGGTTATAAATGCACTGAGTCTGGATGAAATCGGCCCCTGCTTTGATCTTTTTAGCAAGCCGGGTTACCCTGAATTCCAGAGGGTCTGCAAAAGGATTGGCCGCAGCGCCGAGAAACAGATCGGGCGGGGTGCTCAATTCGTCCCCCCCTATAATAATTCCTTCATCCCGCATCGTCCTTACCGTCTGCAGGAACTGGATAGAATCCAGATCAAAGACCCCAACGGTTTGAGGCTGGTTTCCAAAGCACTGATGATCGCCTGACAGGCATAATAGATTCCTGATCCCAATGGCGGATGCGCCTAAGATGTCGGACTGCAGCGCAATTCGGTTCCGGTCCCTCACCACCATCTGTAGAACAGGGTCGAGGCCTGCTCTCTCTAACAGGCTGCACGCCGCAAGACTGCTCATCCTGACAATAGCGGTCTGGTTGTCGGTGACATTCACCGCATCAACCTTATCCCTCAATAACTCTCCCTTTTTGAAGACAACATCCGGGTCTGCTCCTTTTGGGGGGCCACATTCCGCGGTCACTGCAAACTCGCCTCGTTCCAATATCTGTTTCAAATGGCTCATCTCTTTCACCTTTGCTGATCTTCTCTGACGATCTTTCTGGGTCCGCTACCCTGTTTTTTTGACCAGTCTTTCGGCGGGTAGACCTCTTCAAGTCTGTCTAACGCGCCAAACGTTGACAGACGGTCGATGATTAGCTGCCACGCGCAATCCAGATCGGGGTTAATTTCACACTTGCCATTCACCGAGCCACCGCAGGGCCCGTTGAAGAGTTGCTTGGAACACCGCGCCAAAGGACAGACGCCGCCAAAATAGTAGAGCATACAATCCCCGCATCCAAGGCAGTTCTCCACCCATAAACCCTGGTTTTTGGTCTCACCTAAGAATTCAGTATTAAGGGCAGGTATGACAGGAATCTCCGGGAACATATCACCGACCGCCTGGACCCCGGCCCCGCATCCCAAGGAGAGGATGGTATCATATTTATCAATAATATCATCCAACAGGACGATAAACTCATTTACGCACTGACGATCTATGGTCTTTTCCTCAATCTCGACCTCCTGATTCTCCATCTTAGCTGCCATTCGCAGGGCGGAGGCTAACATGGCCGTCTCTTTCTCCCCCCCGGCCGCGCATTCGGCCACACAGGAGGCACAACCCAAGACGAGGATTCGTTTATAAGGGGCGATCATCCCCCTGATCTCATCAATCGGTTTCTGTTCCGCAGTTATCATATATCTTTCTCCTCCTTCATCCCTGTTTAAAGACCGGGGACGGCCCCATTTGAGAGATCTTCTCAAAAATCTCCTTCGCCAATTCGACGAGGGTCTTAGGCGCCTCTTTAGACCCAAAAATAATTCCCACCCGTTCCGGTTCTAACCCGATATCGGAAAGGAGCTTCTTCGTCCTCTCTACCCGCTTCTTAGCCCGGTGATTCCCCTCAAAATAACGACAGGCGCCCTCAGGGCATGTAATAATAAAGGCCGCATCAGCAAATCTTTCCAGTGCCTTTAGTAGATGAACTGGGTCTAACCTTCCGCTGCACGGAATAGGAAAAAGGCGTATGGATCTCCCGAATTCTTCTTCCAAGGCCTGTCTGTCCTCTTCTTTACTTTCCGGGACGTTCTGGCAGTAAAAAAGCGCTAAGGTAAGTTGTTGTTTTCTGATCATTAGCGAGTTAAATCCTTTCTCTTAAAGTTGAGACCTTTGCAAAACGCCCCCTTTCGAAGTCTGCGCTTATCTGCCCAATCTCGGCGTCAGACTCAAATTTCAATCCTCGAAATATTCAATCCCGCTGTAAGCGGGATTCCTGTGGTTGAAATTTTCTCCTTCCTTGACCTTGACCAGATAAGCGCAGACTTCGAAATTGAAAATTTTTCAAAGGCCTCAAGTGCTCGCGTGTAACGGAAAATTAAAAAGTTTGTAGTATACTTAATTAAACGCAGATTTGCAATATAAAATCTATTTTGTAGAGATTAAGTCATGCTAAAACAATCAAAGATATGTCAGTGGCACTAAAAAGCGAAAAGGCAAAATCGTGCCTTTTCGCTGATTGATTCAGGCTGCAATGACCCCTGCAATAATTTCTTGAAGCAAATAGACCTGATGGCTATTTTTGAGAACACCTCATACTGTGTTGATGTTTCTTAAAATCGTTTTCGCTGCAATCACAATGCCAACCAGAATGAAATTATTAAAAGTGTCCGAATTTCCATCTGTTACGTCATTCAATCAAGGGAAGAGCCAGGAGGAAAACATACATTTATGTACGGTCAAAGGGATTTATAATACGTAAATGTATTTGTATCCGTTCACAGGTTCCCTGAACAGGCACCGGTTTTTTGTGAATTAGCAGGCATCCCTGCGGTGACAGGGGTGCCCTCTCCTCGATGTCCCGCAGGTCCTGTTCACCGGGTCTTTCCTTTTATCCCGCCAAAATGAAAATACGGGAGTTTTTGGGGGGAATTTTTTCTATCCCGTGGTTTGGGAAGATTGAAATATAGACCGGGGAATGCGGTCAACTATGACCGGGAAATGGTCCGGGCTTAGACCCACCTGCTTCAGCCTCTTATCAATTTTATCTGTATTCAACCTTTCGAATTCGTGATCTACCCGAAACCTGGACATCAGTAAATCAGCAAGGTAAACAATAGTCACAAGGTCTTTATCAACGGTGGCCTCTTCAGGGTAATGATGGTGACTTATGGCGTCTATCAGGTTGTCGGCGAGGGTCCATCTTTCCCCCAGTAGAGCACCTGCCTCGGTGTGTGTAATGTCGAATCTCTCTTTTTCCACTTTACACAGTTCTCTCCCTTCCTCATGGGCCGCCCGATAGAAGTAGGGGGTCGCAGGTGTCATGTACTGGTCCAGCGGAACCTTTCCTATATCATGGAGGAGCCCTGCCGTATATGCGATATCCGGGGCTGACCGCCCCGTGAATTCAGCCAGTTCACCGGACAGCATGGCCGTCCCCAGGGCATGCTGGAAAATGCCGCCCTTGCAAAGGGAATACCCCTGGGATGATTCTGAAAAGATGATTTCCAATGAGGCAGATACCACGAACATCAAGAGACGCTTTTCTCCCAAGAGCACAAGTGCATGATCAATGGAGTCAACCCTGGACTTCAGGCCGAACTGGGCGGAATTGCACAGGTTGAGTGTCTTTGCGCTGATAACCTGGTCTTGACGGATCTCTTTCCCGATCTCCGCCATGGTGCAGTCGTCGTCCTGAATCATTCGGATGATCTTGAGGGCTATCTGGGGAATGGGTCGTACCTGCTGTATGACAGTGTCAATATCGGAGGGCGTGGGTTTCTTATGGTCCGTCTCCGGAAGATTGACTACGGGCTTACTTAAGGGCTCAATTCCAATCTTCAGGTCGTTGAGATAGAGGGTCAATTTGCAACTGAAATAACCCCCGGTTTCAACCCGGTTAACCGGTATCCCATTTTCGCCCAGAATGGCCTCAACCACTTCGGTCGTTCGTCCCCCGATATTCAGAAAGAGATCCTGGTCAGATACCGGGCCAACCAGGGCGCCTCCGGCGACAGAGGCTTCCAGCCTGTCAAGGGAAGCGCCCGCCGCGATCATGGTCTGAATAAAACGGGGGACTCCGGTAGAAGCGTATGTTTCAGGTTGAAAGGGAATGTCGGTTCCTGTTGGCTCCGGCAGGAGTATGTGAAGCAGTCCCCCCAGGTTTGCCTCCCGGTCCCGCAAGACGAGCCCTACACAGGTTCCCAGAAAAGCTTCCAGTCTGACATTCTTTTGTTTACTGATGACGCATTCTCCAGAGGGTACGATTTGCGTTTCCATTTGCGAGCTATTCTCCTATGACTCAACGTGAAAATTCAAAATCCCTTCACAGGGACTGCCGGCAATGGCCATGATGGCATCGACAATGATATGGGATTCTATCTCGATCCCTGCCTTACAGTCGGGGTCCATCAAGACGGGTATCTCTTCCCTGTTCCATGCAGAGCGGATTTTCCCCCTTCAATGTAAACTATTCTGATTGGTCTGGGCCAGAGGGTTGAAAGAAAAAAATAGGTTCAGAAATGTTGCCTGATATCCTTTACACAGCCTATTTCCGAAAGTCAATCCTGAAATCTTTCTAAATTTGGTTGAAAAACCTACAAAACTCGGGTACAAAAGTATAGAAGGCATGGTCTGAACGATCTTGAGATGCTGTCACGATACTGCCTCTCTTGGCAGGCCTTGCCTCAACAGGGTGTAAGGATAGTTATTTGGCGCTGATCTCTTGATATGGGGGTGCAGTTATGATTAATGCTATTGTTGCCGGCGCTGCCGGACGGATGGGGCAACGGATCATTAACATGATTTATCAAAACCCGGAAACAGCACTGGCAGGCGCATTTGAACTCCCCGGGCACTCGAGCGTCGGCAAAGACGCGGGTCTTGTGGCCGGTGTGGGAGATTTGGGAGTGAAGATAGCCGGTACTCTGGAAGAGGTAATCGACAGGGGAGATGCCTTAATCGATTTCAGTGCGCCTGAGGCCACATTAAAAAATGTCAGGGCCGTTGCTTCACAGGGAAAAACGGCAATGGTGATTGGCACCACCGGGATTAAAGGTGAGATGTTGGATGAGGTTGAAACTCTTGCCGAGAAGATCAGGTGTGTTCTGGCCCCTAATATGAGTGTTGGCGTCAATGTTATGTTTAAGATTGCCGGGGAGATGGCGCGGATCTTGGGGAATGATTATGATATGGAAATTTTGGAAGTGCACCATCGTCTCAAGAAAGATGCCCCGAGCGGGACGGCTATGCGCCTGGCCCGGATATTGGCTGATGCCTCGGATAGGGACCTGGAAAAGGTTGGCGTATACGAGCGAAAAGGGATGATCGGTGAAAGGACCGATGATGAGATCGGCATTCAGACATGGCGGGCAGGCGATATTACGGGTGAGCATACGGTGATGTTCGGAGGAATAGGTGAGAGGCTTGAATTGATACACAGGGCCCATAATCGCGACAACTTTGCCAGGGGGGCAGTGCGGGCTGCCCTGTGGGTGACAAAGCAGCCGGAAGGTCTGTACGACATGCAGGATGTTTTAGGGCTAAAGTAAGGAAAGTGCCTAAAATGGCTAAAGTGAGCTAAAATGCCTAAAGTTGCGGTACGTCAGAAAGGATAAAATAAAATTGTTTGACTATGCAGAACGACTGAAACAGCTTCCACCCTATCTTTTTAAGGAGATTGATCGAAAAAAGGCCGAGGTTATGGCTAAGGGTGTTGATATCATTGATCTCGGCGTGGGTGATCCTGACCTGTCCACTCCCCAGCATATCATTGAGGAGATGAAAAGGGCCGTAGATGAACCTGCAAACCACAGGTACCCATCATATTCGGGCATGAACGATTTCAAGGAGGTCGTTGCCGGGTGGTACCATGAGAGGTTTGGTGTCGATCTTGATCCGGGTACAGAGGTGGTGTCCCTGATCGGGAGTAAGGAGGGGATCGCGCATCTCCCCTTAGCCTTTATTAATCCTGGAGATGTGGCACTGGTACCCTCACCGGCATATCCGGTGTATCATATCGCCACGCTTTTTGCAGGCGGGGAGTCTTTTTTCATGCCGCTGGTGAGCGAAAACAATTTCCTGCCTGTTTTAAAGGAGATCCCTGATGAGGTGGCTGCGAGAGCCAGGGTCATATTCATCAACTATCCGAATAATCCTACTGCTGCGGTCGCTGACCTCAAATTTTTTGAACAGGTAGTGGAATTTGCGACCAGACATAATATCCTGGTCTGTCACGACGCAGCCTACACTGAGATGGCGTTCGATGGTTATCGTCCTCCCAGTTTTTTAGAGGCCGAGGGAGCTAAAGAAGTGGGAATGGAGTTTCATTCTCTGTCAAAGACATATAACATGACCGGATGGCGGATCGGGTTTGCAGTGGGAAACGCAAGTGGGATAGAGGGCCTTGGGGCTGTGAAGAGCAATATTGACTCCGGTGTTTTTCAGGCGGTTCAGAGGGCCGGTATTGAGGCAATTCAGGGTGACCAGTCCTGTGTCAGGGAGATGATTCAGGTTTATGAGAGACGAAGGGACGTAATGGTTAGGGGCCTCAGGGATTCAGGTTTTGAGGTGGATACACCTAAAGCAACCTTTTATCTATGGGTGAAGGTCCCTGAAGGTTACACTTCAACCCAAATTACGACAAGGCTCTTAGAGGATGCAGGCTTAGTAGTAACTCCCGGCAATGGCTTTGGAGAACCGGGAGAAGGCTATTTCCGTATAGCACTGACACAGAACAGGGAAAGGCTCGGTGAGGCATTGGAGAGGCTGAAGGAGCTGGAATTATAGCGAAACGATGCCGGATACTGGATGCTTGTTGTAGCAAAGCGGCCTCCGGCTCGTAGAGCCTACGCCTCGGAGAGAAATCCCTTCTTTAGCGGGGATAAAACAAGAGTAGGCAGTATGAACACAGCTTACATCGGGGTTGGCTCTAATCTTGGGGATAAATTACAAAATTGCTGTAAAGCAATTGATCTAATTGATAATATAGAACATTGCACGGTAAAGACGCAATCCCGCTTTTACCGGACCGAACCGGTGGGTGTGGCATACCAGGACTGGTACGTGAACGGTGTGATTCGCGTTGAAACAGGGCTTTCTGCACAAGATTTGCTAAGATCCCTTCTCTCTATCGAAACCGGTATGGGAAGAGTGAGAAAAAAGAGATGGGAATCGCGTATTATTGACCTTGATATTCTTCTCTATGGACATCATGTGATTGATGAAAAGAACTTGACTATCCCTCACCCGCTTATGCATATAAGGAGGTTTGTCCTTATGCCGATGGTTCAATTGGATCCTGATTTGGTTCATCCTATTCTTCGCAGGACCATGTCTGCGCTCTTTGATGAGCTTGCTGAGGAAGGGCAGGATCTTATGCCTATAGGGAGGGGATAGATGATAAAGCTTTTGATCCTCATTTTTCTTGCATTTCTCCTATATCGTGTGGTGCGGAAATATATACCTATCGATCAAGAAACGGAACAGGGCGCAGGTGACGGGCCTGTTGACGAGATGGTTCAGGACCCTTCATGTATGACATATATTCCGCGGAGGAGCGCTCAGAGAAAGGTCGTGGGCGGCAAGGAATTCTTTTTCTGCAGCAAGGAGTGTGCTGAGAAGTTTGAAAAGGAGATGAGGGCGCAACGGTAGGAATTTAAGATTGAATATTGAATATTGACGCGGAACAAGGTCTTTCTTGGTGAGATGGGTGCTGGACCAAATCCGCAATCCGCAATCCAAAATCAGAACGGAGGGTTATATGAAATTTTTCATTGACACAGCAAATGTGGAAGAGATCAAACGGGCAAAGGAATTGGGCATGGTGGATGGTGTTACCACCAATCCGAGCCTTGTGGCTAAAGAGGGGAGAGAGTTTAAGGGGCTCATAAGAGACATAGCAGACATTGTTGACGGCCCGGTAAACGCAGAGGTGGTGAGCCTCGATGCAGAGGGGATGGTGAAGGAGGCCAGGGATCTGGCCGGGATGGCCGATAACATGGTGATAAAAATACCCTTGGTAGAAGAGGGGCTAAAGGCGGTCAGGTCCTTGGCTCAGGAAGGGATCAAGACCAATGTAACCCTTTGTTTTTCAGCTGTCCAGGCATTGATGGCCGCTAAGGCCGGGGCGGCATATATCAGCCCGTTTGTGGGCAGATTGGACGATATAAGTCACGTTGGAATGGATCTGGTTGAACAGATCATTACTATCTATGAGAATTATGCCTTTGACACAGAGGTGATTGTTGCAAGCATCCGAAATCCCATCCATGTTCTGGATGCGGCCCTCATGGGCGCAGATATTGCCACTATCCCGTTCAAGGTCATCCAGCAGTTGATCCGGCATCCGTTGACGGACATTGGTCTGGAGAAGTTCCTTGCAGACTGGAAGAAGTTAGGTTGAAGATGATCTTTTCGAGGATATCCTGGGGAGCCGTATTGATCCTGGTTCTCTCGCTATTTATGAGCATCACCGCGTGGGCGGATGTCTATCGCTATGTGGATAAAAACGGGGTATGGCATTTTACCAATGTAAAAACAGACAGGCGATACACTATATATATCAAGGGCGCCCGGAAGACACCGGCAGAATATATTAAGGAGTATAGTGGCATTATCAACCAGGCATCCAAAAGGTTCGGAATTGATGCACACTTTATAAGAGCGATAATAAAGGCTGAATCAGGCTTTGATCACAAGGCGACTTCCAGCAAGGGAGCCCAGGGTTTAATGCAGTTGATGCCCGGGACAGCGGATGATATGGCTGTTGAGGATCCCTTTGATCCGGAAGAAAATATCTTCGGTGGCGCCCGGTACTTCAGTCTCCTGTTGAAGCGTTTCGAGAACGACAAAATCTTGGCCTTAGCTGCCTACAACGCTGGTCCGGAGGCGGTGGAGTCATATAAAGGGGTGCCCCCTTTTCCAGAGACCAAAGCCTTTGTAAAAAGGGTGATGGATTATTATGAAACATATAATTCCAAGGCCAAATGACTTCTATTTTCGACCTCTCATCGAATCTTCGTCCCATTTCCACCACCGACCCGTCCGCCAGGATTAGCAGAAAAGCAGTATGGATTATATGGCTTGCGACCATACTCTCCGGGTTCTTTATGTTGCAGCCATCTATTTTTTATGCAGGACAGAACCTTCCCTGTCTGATCAACATTACATCTAAAGATGCTTTTTTGGTGGCCGGACCCGACGGCAGTATCCTATATAATAAAAACGAAGCAAAAAGACGTATACCGGCCTCAACACTAAAGGTATTAACTGCCCTAACAGCGCTCAATCACTTCAACCCATCTTACAGATTCCGGACAGAGTTTTATACGGATCCCTTTCAAAACCTCATGGTAAAGGGATATGGCGATCCCCTTTTGACTTCTGAAGCCTTGCAGGAATTAGCAGGTTATCTCTCAAAAAAAATCCTGCGCTTTCAAGATCTCATATTGGATAATACCTATTTTTCCTCCCACATAAAAATTCCCGGGTGCGGGAATTCAACTAACCCCTACGATGCGCCTGTAGGCGCACTCTGCACAAATTTCAACACGGTGGTTTTTCAGCGAGATAGAAAAGGGAGGATCATCTCCTCTGAGAGACAAACGCCAATGATCCCCTTTGCCAGGGATCGAATTCGATCCCTGGGGCTTAAGAGAGGGCGTCACACCTTTTTGCATAATTCTCAGGATGCGGCCCGCTATACAGGAGAACTCCTCTTGCACTTTCTAAAAAAAGGGGGGGTAAAAAGCCAGGGCAATATCCGTTTTGGCCCTGTTGGACCCGACGACACGTTGATTTATACCTACGAATCCATCTTTACATTAGAAACAGTCGTTCAAAAGATGCTGAAATCATCAAGCAATTTCATGGCCAATCAGGTTTTTATTGCCTTAGGCGCCTCAGTTTGCGGACCACCGGGGTCCTTGGCCAAGGGTGTCAGAGCCGTCACTGACTACGCAAAGAACGAACTCCTGTTACAAAACATCAAAATTGTCGAGGGATCCGGGATCTCGAGGCAAAACCGTATTTCCGCCCTTGACATGCTCACCATACTGAAAGAGTTTAGGCCTTACAGACATCTCCTCAAGAGAAAAGATAACGTGCTTTATAAGACCGGGTCTCTCAAGGGAATCAGGACTGAAGTCGGATATATAGGGGGATATCTCCAGGGGCCACATTACTTTGTTGTTTTTTTAAACGGGCCCAATTCTAATATTAAGGCCGTGATCAATTGTATAAAAAAGGCTATCGCCTATTAGGATAGAAAGGAAGGATTCCCGTGGGTATGATTATTTCTTAAAGAGGGCTTCAAGAGCTTGTTTTGCGTCCTGTTCTTTGCTGGGTTTTCCCAGCGATGAACCTCGCAGGACAAAATACTCGCAATAATTGGAGCGCTCCTTATCTACAACCCTTTCCGCCATAACCTCCTTGCAATCATTATAGGCATGAAGATCGTAGAACTTGCATTGCCTGCAGCATCTGAGATCTCTCGAGCAGTGAGGGCATTCATCATTTCTCATCACCTTTTTTCCAATTGTAAGCTTGTTCCCACAAAAGGCACAATTCATAGTTTCTTTTCCTCCTAAACAAAGTTTTGACAATTCAGTCCTTTAAAACTATTGTTTTTTTATGGATTCACATAGCGCCACCTTCACTTTTCTGGATCATACAGCTGATCTGGGCATCACGGTGACCGGCTTAGATCCGAAAGATCTATTTGAGAAGGCTGCTCATTCGATGATGCGGATAATGATCGAAGAGCGTCCGTCCGGAAAAACCAGCTTACTTCAACTTTCGGTCAGCGGAGAAGACTACGCCGATCTTATGGTACGCTGGTTGGGAGAAATCCTTTATCTTTTCCAGGGTGAAGGCAAGGTTGTAACCTGCATCGAAATTTGTTCCATCACGCAATCCCATATTAATGCGACCCTGCAAACCGTCCCCTTCAACCCAAAACAGCACGAAGTCTCAGCCGAAATCAAGGCAGTAACATATCATCGGATCGAGGTTGTCTCCGAAAACGGTCGCTGGAAGGCAACGATAATTTTTGACTTATAGTAACTCAAGCATTGAGGATCCCGTCATGACAATAAAATTAGAAAAATTGGATGATTACAGATGGTTGATCCCCCAGACCGGCGCTATGCGTGTACCCGGGCTTGTTTTTGCAGACAGAGATCTAATGAAATCTATCCAGGATGATCAGAGTCTCACCCAGGTCGCAAACGTCGCAACATTGCCGGGCATCGTTGGCCACTCATTGGCCATGCCTGATATTCACTGGGGCTATGGTTTTCCAATAGGTGGCGTTGCAGCCTTTGATCTCAATAACGGTATCGTATCACCCGGAGGGGTTGGTTACGATATTAACTGCGGATGCAGGCTCATGACGACCGTGCTCCGGGCCGACGAAATCAAACCCCTTATTAAAGAGATGGTTTCGGCCCTGTTCAAGAACATCCCAAGCGGGGTAGGGTCAACCGGGACTGTTCATCTGTCTAAATCAAAAGAAACCGAGGTAGCTGTTAAGGGGGCTGCCTGGGCCGTCAAAATGGGTTTTGGCACTGCCGAGGATTTGGAAAGAACAGAAGATCGTGGCGCCATGGAGGGGGCCGATCCATCAGTTCTTAGCGAACGGGCAATCAAAAGAGGGCAGAACCAGTTAGGAACCCTTGGATCAGGAAATCACTTCCTCGAAATCCAGGTTGTCGACCAGATTTATGACAAGGAAAAAGCCTCCCATTTTAACCTGTTTGAAGGCCAAGTCACTATTTTCATCCACTCAGGCTCCCGGGGTTTTGGTCATCAAATATGCGATGATTTTTTGAAGATGATGATCAAATCTGATGCTAATAGGCAAAAATCGTTTCACCTTCCTGACAGGCAGTTAGCCTTTGCCCCTTTGCAATCAGACTTGGCCCGGCGCTACTTGGCTGGGATGGCTTGTGCTGCCAATTACGCCTGGGCCAACCGCCAAATCCTGATGCACTTGACCATAGAGACCCTCTTGAAGACACTTTCAATAAGGCCGGAGGAGTTAGGGATGAAACTCCTTTATGATGTGTGTCATAATATCGCCAAGAAAGAGCAACACCTCATAGATGGAGAGCAGGTCATGCTCTGTGTTCATCGAAAGGGAGCTACCAGGGCCCTGCCGCCTGGTCACGCCCTACTTCCCGAAGTTTATCGCACTGTTGGCCAACCCGTCTTGATCCCCGGAGACATGGGCACTAACTCCTACATCCTGGCGGGGGCCGAAGGGGCAATGGAGCACAGTTTTGGGTCCTGTTGCCACGGGGCCGGCCGCCTTCTGAGCAGAACCAAGGCGGTAAAAAAAGCAAAGGGCCGTTCAATACACCGCGAGTTAGAGGATAAAGGTATCTTTGTTCAATCCAGAGGCAAAAGAACTCTTAAGGAGGAGATGCCAGAGGCCTATAAAGATGTATCTCAGGTTGTTGACGTAGTCCATGGGGCTGGTCTAGCCCGCAAGGTCGCCCGATTAAGACCTTTGGGTGTGATTAAGGGTTGAACACGTCATCAAAACATGAGAGATAATATTTCTTTCAAAAACGGACTAACAGCTTAGCTATATTACACCCTCCAGGTCAAGCAAAAAACAACCAAACCGTCAGATTCCACAACGATTTTGGGGTTTCTTTTGCCATTTTGAGGCAGGAGCACTTTTGGTGCAGCCACAAAAAACCGCAAAAATCACAACAAATAGAATTGATATATAGTAAAATCAAGGGGTTACAAGAAAGACGAATTTAATCTCAGCTTTTTTACGTTGCCATCATTTTTGGTCGCTTGCATTTTTGGTCCGATCGCGAGCATATAGGTAAAGCTGTTCCGCGTTGTAGGAGCTCCTGACTAGCGGGGCGCTGGCCACGCCAAGGAAACCTCTATCCAGCGCCTCGGCCTCGTATTTCTCGAACTCCTCGGGTGGCACATAACGGACGACTGGATAGTGTTGCGGGGAAGGCGCCAGGTACTGGCCTAAGGTGAGCAGCTCGCAGCCCGCGCCACGGAGATCATCCATTGCTTTGAGAAGTTCTTCCTTTGTTTCCCCCAGGCCTAACATCAGGCCTGACTTGGTAACCATATGAGGTACGTATTCAGAAGCCCTTGCCAGAAGCTCTAATGAGCGCCCATAGTTGGCCTGCGGTCGGACCTGAGAGTATAATCGCGGCACAGTCTCAAGGTTGTGGTTTAGCACATCCGGTCCGGCAGCGAGGAGCGTCAGAAGCGCATCCCAGGCACCGCCGAGGTCAGAAATGAGCGTCTCCACACCTATGCTCTTACACTCCCTTTTTATGGTTAGGATGGTTCGAGCAATATGGCCGGCTCCGCCATCTGGAAGATCATCCCGCGTAACCATCGTCAGTACGCAAAAGGTCAACTCCATGCGGGCAACGGCTTGAGCTGTCCGCAGTGGCTCATTCGGGTTCGGCGGATGGACGGGCGATTTGTCCACGGCACAGAATGTGCATCGCCTGGTACAACTGGGCCCTAACAGGAGGAAAGTGGCAGTGCCGCGGCTAAAGCATTCCAGCTGGTTGGGGCAGTGGGCTTCCTCGCACACTGTGTTAAGCCCACCTTCTTTAATAGCCTCCAACACACTCGCATTGCGACCGGATGAAGGGATCCTGCGCCTCAGCCAGGGAGGCTTTGGTTCAGCGGGTGCCGCCATTGAGTTCACTGCCTCAGGAATGAAGACGAAATAACGTCCATATTATTTGGAAAATGGTTCTTGGATTCATAATCGTAATCGTACTCTTAATCATAATCGTTTTTGAGTAAGATTAGGATTATGATTAAGATTATGAAATGTGGAAGTTATTTCATCCCGGAACCTCACTGTCTATTATTATTCGGGCACTACCGAAAGATACCGTATCTCATGATGACATATATGGCCTTGAAGCCGTCTTTCCATCCAATCTTCTTTCCTTCTCCATATGACCTGCCATAATATGAGATCCCGACTTCATAAATACGGTATTTTTCTCTGGCTATCTTGGCGGTGATCTCCGGTTCTATTCCAAAACGATCCTGTTTTAGCCTTATTTTCTTTATGACTTCGGTCGTGAAAAGTTTATAGCAGGTTTCTATATCGGTAAGGTTTAGATTCGTAAACATGTTTGAAAAGATGGTGAGCACCCTATTCCCCACATAATGCCAGAATAGATGTACCCTGTGAGGCTCTCCCCCCATGAAACGGGACCCGTAAACCACATCAGCCTTTCCCTGAAGGATGGGGGCCATCAGCTTTGTGTACTCCATGGGATCGTATTCCAGGTCGGCATCCTGTATAATCACCATATCACCCGTAACGCATTTTAGCCCGGATCTTATTGCTGCCCCCTTTCCCATATTCTTGGGGTGATAAATGACCTCATCAACCTCGTTTATGAGTTGGGTCCTGATCAGTTCCGTGGTCCCATCATTGGAGCAATCATCCACAAGGATAATCTCCTTATCCTTTACAGGTGATGTCCTGACAAGAGAAATCAATTCAGAAAGATACCTCTTTTCATTATAGCACGGAATGATAATGGAGAGTTTCATGGCCAGATCCGTCTAACAGTAGGCGCAAATTTGCGTCAAAGAATTACAGATCAGGGGCCCCTTGTCAACAATCAAGTTGAGACCTTTGCAAAACGCCCCCTTTCGAAGTCTGCGCTTATCTGCCCAATCTCAGCGTCAGGCTCAGATTTTAATCCTCGAAATATTCAATATATTCCTGTGGTTGAAATCCTCGCCTTCCTTGACCTTGACCAAAATTGAGCATTTTTCAAAGGTCTCAAGTTACCACCCCAAGAGGAGGTGGCTTATCCTTGTTGTTCTGGGACAGATTTAACTTTAGATCACTTTAGTCACTGATCTTTTTTTGAACTTGACGAGCGTGTTTTGAAGTTCAATAATACAAAATTAGACCTATTGTGAAGCACCTGCTTTCACTTCATCCGTCTTCCCAGGCGATGCTTTTAGGATTTGCAACCTGTAACGTGCATCCAGTATCTTGCATCTTGCATCACGTTTCAAAATAAATATGGAGGGTTGTTCATGACACAACAGACCAAAATGGACCCTGAGATTTTATCCATGGTCCTCGACACCATTGAAAAACTTGAAAGAGAGAAACTCCCGTTAGAAACAAAGTTGGATATGGATCGGTCAGGTGAGTTCCCATCCGAGCTGATTCAATTTATGTTGGGGCCTGACATTGCCCTTCATCTTATCTTTATCCCGGAAGAGTATGGGGGGCTTGGGGCTGGGGCCACGGAGATTGCTATTGTATCGGAAAGGATGGCGAAGATGGATCTGGCCATTGCCACCTCGTTTTTGGCCATCTGCTTAGGCATGGATCCGATCAGGGTTGGGGCAACTTCAGAGCAGAGAGAAAAATATATCACAAAGATCGCAGAGCAAGGCCTTGTTGTGGCATACGGTGTCACCGAGCCCGAAGCAGGCTCTAACGTCCAGGCCCTGAAGACTAAGGCCGAGCGTGTCTTAGATGAAGAGGGCCAGGTCAAAGGCTACAAGATCAATGGCCAAAAACAGTTTATTACCAACGGAGGAGTGGCACAGCTTTATACGATTCTTGCGGATGCCCCTGATGGCCCCACTTTTTTTATTGTAGAGGCCGGGGTCGAAGGGCTCATACCTGGTAAACACGAGGACAAACACGGGATCCGCGCCTCTGACACCTGCCCACTGAGCTTGGAGGACCTTTATGTGCCTGTGGATAATCTTTTGGGAGGTGTAGAGGGTCAAGGTCTGAAGCAGGCCAACCAGGTATTCGGGTATACCAGGCTTATGGTGGCTACATTCGGTTTGGGCGGTGGCATGGCCTCTTTAGAAAAGACGGTCAGGTACTCCAAAGAGAGGATCCAGTTTGGCACAACCCTTGCCGAGAAACAGGGATACACCCACAGACTTATGGTCCCCCATGCCGTACAATTGGAGGCGGCCCGTGCATACATAGAGGAGGTTGCCCGCAGACTCGATACCGACGAACAAGATCTCCAGGTGGAAGGGTCTATTGCTAAATATTTTGCCACCGAGGCAGGCGATGCCATGGCCAATGATGGGATTCAGGCCTTTGGGGGCTATGGCTACATTCGGGAGTATGAGGTGGAAAAGATCAAGCGGGACGTTAAAATTCTAACCATATACGAAGGCACCAGCGAAATCCAGCGAAGTATCATCTCAATGTTCCGTTTAAGGACCACAGTCCGCTCTAAAGGCGGTTTTTACCGCGAAATGGCTGACCTCCTGAGCAGGCTGCCGGAAGAGACAGGCGGTCCCACCCTGGCCAGAGCGATACTCATAATGAATGAAGTAATCTTGAGCGCCAGGAAACATAAGCTGACAAAATCTCAGCATGTGATGTTTCTGTTGGCCGATATGATGACCTGGACCGAGACAGGGAGTGCCCTCTGCCACAAAGGGGCGGTTTATACAGGGGACCAGACCCGTACTCCCTCGTTTATCAAGGCCGCGGCAAGGCTTTTTGCAAGGGAGGCGGTTGAGAAGGTTTATGTGAACGGCATCAAGATCATCCAGGGTTGTGAAAAAAGAGATGATGAAATGGCTGAAACCATGAAATCCCTCGACATGGGCGAGATCATGAGAGACAATCTGAAAGACATGGATATTATATCAGCGGAATTGGTGGCGTAAGATGTTGGAGATTGGAAACTGGAAAT
>CAZFSF010000006.1:0-4180 GCA_964522045.1 uncultured Desulfobacteraceae bacterium | reverse complement strand
TGATCCATCTCTTCCTTACGCTCTGCGCTTTGCGCCTGACGCCTCGGTCACTCGCAACCCGCAAGTGACCTATAAAGAGTCTTTACACTGAAAAAATATTATCACAGACCAAAACACCCCCGTTCAGGCAAGAAAAGCCGAGACAGGGGCGGGGCCGATTACTCGAGACCTAAGATAGATCCTGCCCTGAAGCCTTTATTCCTGAAGATAGGAATCCCGAAAGATGATCCTTTCACGCCTGATCCCTTTCAATTGGAGGCCTTGGATCTGATCAAGGATTATGATGTCCTTGTAAGCGCTCCTACCGGTTCGGGAAAGACCTGGATAGCCTCCCAGACAATCAACTCCTACCTCTCCGAAGATCGCAGGGTCTGGTACGCCTCGCCCCTTAAGGCCCTTTCCAATTCCATTTACCAGCAATTCTGCCATGAATTCGGGCAACCTTATTGCGGCATCCTCACCGGCGACCGCAAGGAGAATCCGGACGCCCCGATCATCGTAGGGACCACAGAGATCCTCAGAAACCAGCTCTACGATGCAATGCATAAGGGACTCAGTCTCAGTTCGGACCTGGTGATTTTAGATGAGGCCCATTACCTGAGCGATCCTGACCGGGGAGTCGTCTGGGAGGAGGTTCTCATCTATCTTCCACCGCGGGTTAGACTCCTCCTGCTTTCTGCCACCATATCCAACCCGGAGGAGGTCTGTGCCTGGTTGGAGAAGATTCGTGGCTCTTCAAACAGGGTGGTGAGATCAGCAGAACGCCCTGTGCCTCTGGAAACGCTTTTCCTCTTCCCTGACGGACTTATCGCCTCTCTCGGCACCAGGAAGGGGTTTAACCCCAAGGTGAAGAGTTTTTTAGGATCAAAGGGGGGGCGACCGGGGCGGGGGAGGCATGAGCCGATCGATTTCGGCAAGGTCATGAGGTGCTTGAGGGAGTTAGACCTCCTCCCAGCCATCTTTTTCCTTAAATCGAGGGCGGACTGTGACAAGGCCCTTTTGACATGTTCCGCAGTGAATAAACCAGGCGATATTAAGAGACGTCTGAAAGGGACCATCAAGGCGTTCTTGAATGAGTATCCCCACCTGGAAGGACATCGTCAACTGGCCTCCCTTATGGGGTCAATGGTCGGATCACACCACGGCGGCCAGCTCCCTTATTGGAAGGTGCTCATAGAACGGATCATGAATAAGGGTCTGTTAGAGGCAATTTTTTCCACATCAACAGTGGCAGCCGGTGTCAATTTTCCTGCCAGGACCGTCGCCCTACTCCAGAGTGACCGTTATAATGGTCATGAATTTGCTGATCTGACGGCAACGGATCTACATCAAATGATCGGAAGGGCAGGGCGGAGAGGGAAGGATAACATCGGTTTTGCATTAGTAATCCCGGGCCGGTATCAGAACCCTAAACTCATATATGAATTACAGGATTCTCCGCCAGATCCTATCCATAGCCAGATCCACATCAACTTCTCTATGACCCTGAATCTCCTTCTCTCCCATACCCCTCCTGAAGTGAAGGGGCTTTTAGCGCGCTCTTTTGCAGCATTCCAGGAAATGGAATCCAACTCATCTGAAACGAAACGCCGGGATCAGATCCTGTTGGAATTGAGCAAGATCCTTCCGGGGGCCAAATGCAATAATACCGATCCTCTTGAAATCTTAGAAAACATCCGGATGCGATTCGAATTGCAGAAAGCCTTGAATCAATCCCCAAAGCTCACCGCCTATGATTCATTTGCAAGTGCATACAGCGAACAGTTAAGACCGGGCAGGCTTTTCCTCCACAAAAACGGGAATATCTATGTGGTATTCAAGACCTATATGGATCGGGGGAGGCTGATCTGCGCTTCCCATAATATCAAGAGGGGGGATCGGAAAGGGAGACGACAGCTCAAGTTGCGAAGGGTGGACCTGAATCAGATAGATGCGGTTTTTGATCATGTTGTTGACCTACCTGAGGGGTATTCGAGGGACAGTCTGGATTCTCTTTTAGATTCTATCTTCCGGGATGAGTTAGAGGTGCTTCATGTTGAAGTTTCCGGTGATGATTCCAGGGATGAGGAGTTAAGAAGGGTACGGGAAAGTCTGGCCTCGCTTCCTTGTGAAGGATGTGAGCATTTAGAGATTTGCCACAGTGCCAAGAAAGGTAGCCTTTATAAGCTGCTCAGGGAGTTCCGTTCATCAATGGACCAGATGGAGGCATCTGGGCGCGCGCTGTGGCTCAGTTTTAAGAGGCAGTTGCGATTTCTCAAAGAGACAGGGTTTGTGGATGAGACCGATCGGCTTACCTCCGACGGTCAGTGGGCCTCCAACCTGAGGTTGGATCAGCCGCTCCTGATTGCCGAGGCCATCAGGAAAGGGGTCTTTGAAGAGATCTCATCCGAGGCCCTGGCCGGTGGACTTGCCCCATTTGTGTGGGACCGGGGCCAGGAAATGGAGTTGAGGGTAAAAGGCGTCTTAGACCTGACCGTGATTGAGGATATGTTTGACAGACTTCTTAACTGTATTAAAGGAATCCGGATACTGAAGGACAAACGGGGATTTCAAAGCCCTCCCTTAATGTTCTGGCCTGCGGCCGCCCTTTTTATGTGGGCCAAAGGTATACCCTGGAAGCAGCTTCTCTATTTCGTGCCGGCTGACGAGGGGGACATGGCATCCCTCATTATGAGGACTGCAGACCATCTCAGGCAGGTGGCGGCCCTGAGAGAAACCCACGCTAATTTGGCATCTGCCGCAGCTGAAAGTATTGGACTTATATTGAGAGAACCGGTTTATATTCTCTGATAACAGGTAACCGTTCAGGTAGACAGGCTGTAGGTGTTTAGGCTGTAGGAAAGACTCAGGCAGAGTATCTCCGCTTTCTTAAAATCGCGTTCGGTTCCTTAAGAGAGTTGCATTACCAGGTTGGCTTATCAAAGCGCAAATAGCGCGGACTTCGAAAACTAACAGCCTTTAGCCTACAGCCTAAGCAACCTGAATAATTACATTTCTTGTGAAAAAAAACGCCCGCTCATTTTTGAGCGGGCGTTTTTTAGTGTATGTAAGCTAAAACACCCCTGAAGGGGGTTCGCAGCAGTCCTTATTGTGCGGCCTCGGACTGATAATAGTCCATCAGAATTTTGGCCACCTCGGGACGTGCAAACTCGGGCGGTAGATCTTCGCCGGCGGCCAACATGGCGCGAACCTTGGTGCCTGAGAGGAACACCCAGTCGTCTTTGGTGTGGTCACTGACGCTCCCCATCATGATGACCTTGCCCAATTTCTTGGAATATGCGGTATGATCTCCACGGAAGATGTCTATGAGGAGGTCGTCCTTGGTAACATCGTCAAAGATGGTCTGGGCGTCAAAGCCGCCATAGTAGTCACCGACACCGGCATGATCTCTGCCCACGATCAGGTGGGTGCAGCCCATGTTCTGACGGAATACGGCGTGCAGAACGGCCTCGCGCGGGCCGGCGTACAGCATATCGAATCCGTATCCGGTAATAAGGCATGTGTTTGGCTCGAAGTACAGCTCAACCATCTTGCGGATGGCGGCGTCGCGCACGTCAGCAGGGATGTCGCCCTTTTTCAGTTTGCCGAGCAGCATATGGATCACCGCGCCATCGGCGTTTACAGCTTCCATGGCCATTTTGACCAGACCCTCATGGGCACGGTGCATGGGGTTACGTGTCTGGAAAGCGACAACGGTTTGCCATCCGAGTTTTTCGATTTCGTCGCGGATCTGTGTGGCGGTGCGGAAAGTTTCCGGGAAGTCCTTGTCGAAATAGGAATAGTTTAGCACCTGGATGGGGCCCGATATTCCGATTTTGCCGACGGTGTTGAAGGCGTTTACGCCGGGATGCTCTTTGTCGTCGGTGCGGAAGATTTTTTCGGTCATCATCGCCATCTCATCATCGGTATATTCCTCGATGGCTTCCACGTCTTGAATGGCGATTACAGGATTGCCGTCCACATTCGGATCGAGAAGGGCTATACGTTTGGCGTCCTTAATTGCGCTGGCATCTTCGACCATGTTCAGCACCGGGGTGGGCCAGAAAAAGCCGTTTGCCATGTGCATGTCTTTGGACACTGCCAGGGCGTCGGCTTTGTTCATAAAACCGGTTAGCGGATTAAAATATCCGGAGGCTAACATGACCGCGTTACCGGCAGCTGCGGAACTAATGACGATTGA
>CAZFSF010000005.1:0-37380 GCA_964522045.1 uncultured Desulfobacteraceae bacterium | reverse complement strand
AACGTTCAATTTCGTTCAAGATCAAGGCGCATGAGGATTTTAACCACAGGAATATGTTGAATATTTCGAGGATTAAAATCCGAATGCAACGCAGAGGTTGGGCGAAAGGGGGCGTTTTTCAAAGGTCTCCAGGTCTTTGGTTAGGAAGGATCACAAAAAGAAAGAGAAGCAGATTCCATCTTCATACTTTAACCCAACCGGAAGAGATGCTTTACGGCGCTCCATCCCATCTTGCGACGCAGAATACCTAACTGGTCCTGCAGGGGGAGATTTTTTGGGCATACATCCTCACAGGCCAAAAGTCCCATGCAGCCGAAGATGCCTTCATCCGTGCCGATAACCTCAAAATATTCCCCTTCCTTTCGCTGATCTCGCGGGTCTAACATGAAGCGGGCAATACGGTTCAGGGCAACGGCCCCTATAAAATCCTCCCGCATATTGGCGGTGCCGCACGATGCCACGCAACAACCGCATTCCACGCAACGCTCCAATTCGTAGATCTCCTCGGCTAAGGCGTTGTCCATCTTCTCTTCCTCGGCATTGGGATCCAGGGTTTTGTCGGTGTGAATCCACGAACCCACCTTTTCGTTCATGGCCCTGAACCAGATGCCTGTGTCTACTGAGAGGTCTCCTATCAACTTGAATACAGGGAGGGGCATAAGGGTAATCTCGGTTGGGAGTTCTTTGGTGAGGGTCTTACATGCGAGATCGGGTCTCCCGTTTATTATCATTGCGCAAGATCCGCAGATGCCTGCGCGACAGCAGAAATCGAACTGGAGGGACGGATCCTGCTCTTCCCTGATACGTGTCAGGGCTATAAAGAGGGTCATGCTGTCGGTCTCTTCAATAAAAAATGTATCTGAGTGAGGAACAGAATTGCGATCCAGAGGATTGTAGCGAAATATATTGAATTTCAGATTTCTGCCCATTTTAATCTCCCATCATAGGTTCTGATTCTTCTTCTGTAATTTCTCCCTCAGCGCTGATGATCTTTGTAGCGCCGTATCCCCGGTCGCCTGGCGGAAGCTCCATGATCTTTGAGACTGGCTCGTAATTCAGGGTAGGCAGATCGTTCCCTTCCTTCCAGGTCGCTAAGGTTCGGTTCAACCAGTCCCTGTCGTTTCGGGCATCATAATCTTCGCGGGCATGGCATCCCCGGCTTTCAGTCCGCTGAAGTGCCCCGTATGCCACACAAAGCGCTAAGCGAACCATCCCCTGGATCTTGATGGCCAAGGCCAATTCCGGACTGGCCCCGAGCCAGTTGGAACGAATCCCCACCTTCTTTGCCCGGCTATAGATCTCCTGCAGGTTGTCAACCGCCTTCTGGAGGTCATTACCGTTCCTAAAAATGCCCACCCGGTCCATCAACTCGTCCTGCATTGCATTGCGGATCTTATAGACATCCTCGTGTCCGTCGTTGCACGATACCAATCGTTCAATACGTTCCAGTTCCTTGACCATAGCATTTTTTACAATACCCGTATCAAATGTAACATCGTATCCCTTTAAGAATTCAGAAATCTTTTCTCCGACAATCTTCCCGGCCACCACTGTCTCGGCCAGGGAGTTTCCGCCAAGACGATTAAACCCGTGCAGATCCCAACAGGCCGCCTCGCCTGCCGCAAAAAGCCCCTTAAGCCCGTAGGCAGCACCATCTTTGTCGGTCCTCACTCCTGCCATGGTATAATGCTGGGCAGGACGTACCGGAATCAGTTGCGTAATCGGGTCAATCCCTAAGAAATTATTACAGATCTCCTCCACTTCCCTGAGCTTGGTCTTTATATGCTGAGCCCCTAAGTGCCGGATATCCAACCAGAGATGATCTCCGTAATGGCCTTTTACACCGAGACCTCTTCGAATGTGGTGCGTCATCCACCTCGATACCACGTCCCGGGATGCCAATTCCGCCTTTTCAGGCTCATACTCGGGCATAAATCGATTTTCATTTACATCTAAGAGGGTGCCTCCATCGCCCCGGCATCCCTCGGTCACTAAGATGTGCGTGGGAACGATGCCGGTGGGATGAAACTGTATGGCCTCAGGGTTTCCAATGGGAACGATACCCGTATCAAGGGCAATGATGGCCCCATTCCCTTCATTGATAACCGCATTGGTGGTCTCACGGTATATACGTCCATAACCGCCGGTGGCTATCAGCGTGGCTTTGGCTAAGTAGGCCCTCAGCTTCCCTGTTTTAAGGTCTCTCACCACCGCCCCCATACAGGTTTCCCCATCGTGAATAAGGGATATGGCCTCCATCCGGTCGTGCACAGTCACACCCAACTCAACCACCTTGTTGTCCATGGTGTAGAGGAGTGTATGCCCGGTCCCATCCGACGTGTAGCAGGTCCTCCATTTGGCCGTTCCCCCAAAAGATCTGGCAGTAATCAGGCCTTCTTTCTCTTTGGCCTCAACCTTTTCGTACTGTTTTCCTCCTTTGAAATAGGTGGATTTCCCGGGCACAACCCTATTCCACGGGATCCCCCAATATGCCATCTCCCGTACTGCCATAGGTGCGGTTTCCACAAAGAGCCGGGCCACCTCCTGGTCGCACCCCCAGTCCGAGCCCTTGACCGTGTCTGCAAAGTGTATGTCCGGGTTATCACCATCTCCCATGATGCAGTTTCCCAAAGAGGCCTGCATCCCTCCTTGAGCAGCGGATGAGTGAGATCGCCGGGGGGGCACAATACTCAGGCATATGGCCTGAAATCCGCTTGACGCCGCCTCGATGGCAACCCGTTCCCCTGCTAATCCGGCCCCTATGCATAACAGATCACTGAATTCGGTTTCCAACGCTGTTACCCCGTTTTAGGTATTGAATATTGAAAATTGACGATTGAATATTGATGCCCTCCCAAAAAGCCAAAAAGTTCAGGGTTCAGGGTAATCCTTCTGAAGCTAACTACTGACAATGATTTGATATTGCCCGCGAAAACGACTATTACGGAAGTATCATAATCTTAATCGTACTCTTAATCATAATCGCGTTGAGTAAGATTAGGATTATGATTAAGAGTATGAAACAGGAAAGCTATCTCATCCCTTAACCTCTAAACCTTGAACCTCGGAACCTTTGAACCCGTAAACGGCTACTATATCGATAGGGTCATAAAACGGATAATGGTGATCAGACCAATGAATATGAATATCCCAGTAAGGATATTTTCAAACCTTTTAAGCCCTTTCCGGTTGCTTCGCTTGATAAAGCCCCATTTCACTCCGATACGATAGAATCCGATCCCTACGTGAAGCTCCACCATGGGGAGAAGAATAAGGTAAAACACCAACCAGAATCCCCCCTGGATCCTCGCTGCGCTTTTGGCGGCTGTGATCGGCAGGTCGGTCAGCACTGTCCACATATGAATCGATCCCATGATCAGAATAATCATGGCCGTAAATGCCTGGATCAACCAGAGCCACGTATCAAGATGGTGCAGCATACGGGTGTGTTTCCAGATCGTAGATTGTTGTTCCGCCCTGAAAGGGACCTTGCGGGCGGCTAAGATGAAGTGAAGGAGGAACGTCGCGGCGATGAGCGGCCCCCCCACCTGGGCCATATAAGTGGTCTCAAAAAACCGGGCAAGGGTATTCATGGCGCCGGCGCCTAAGTTGACACTCGCTACAAGCACCATGTGACTCCACATGAAAAGGATAAGCCCCGCGCCTGTCAGCATCTGAAGCCAGTCAAATAGTGCTGAACCAACGCCTGGAGAGCGCACATACATAGTGGTATCGATGGCCATTTTTTAACCCCCGATTAAGATTGCAGGTTTATATTGAGTTTGGGAAATGCTATTACTGAGTTCGTGTTTTTGTCAAGGAAAAACCGAAAGTCCCATTTTTTTCTTGACAGAAAAACACAATTTTTCTATAGGTTTCCCTCAAAAGGAATTTGCCTAACAAATCGTAAGAACCTGGAACCCTGATATGAACATAGATAAACTCCTATCAGAAAAGAGATCTAAGATTCTCAAGAAATGGCGAGACGCAATCATCAAGTCATATCCTGAAGAGAGTCAGGGATTCCTGAAAAGAGAAAAGAGTCAATTCGCCAACCCCGTGGGACTTATCATATCAAAAGAGATTGAAACCCTGTATGATGAAATAATTAAAGGTGAGAATACTGAAAAAATTGCATCCTGCCTCGACAGTATCATTAGAATCAGGGCAGTCCAGGACTTCAAACCTTCCAGGGCCGTTGCTTTTGTCCTTCAACTGAGACAGATCATAAAGCAAGAATTGGGAAGCGGTCTCGCGGATGAAATGCGTATCCTTGACAACAGAATAGATGAATTTACGCTCCTGGCCTTTGATGTCTATTCGGCGTGCCGCCAGAAGATCTCTGATATTCGGGTGAATGAGGTCAAAAATCAAGTGGGGAAATTATTGGAAAGAGCTAATCTCATCAGTGAGATACCGGAGCAAAGACCGGCTCTTTGAGATGACACTAATGGGACAGTTATTTGGAATGAGGTAATGGCCTATGAATTTCGTATTGAGCATTCTATTTTCATCCTTCGCAGTCATTGTGGTGGTCCTGATCCCCTGGATAGGCGTTGGGGCATTGGATCTGCGGATCCTGTTTGGGATTATTATCCCATACGCGGCCATGGTCACATTTTTTGTGGGTATTGTGGTCCGTGTTATTGACTGGAGCCGCTCGCCCTTACCCTTCAGGATCCCAACCACAGCAGGCCAGGAATGGTCTTTCCCCTGGATCAAATCAAACCCGATTGACAACCCAAAGGGGACAGGGGGGGTCGTTATCAGAATGATTTTCGAAGTACTCACATTCCGGTCCCTCTTCCGGAATACCAGGCTCGAGTACAGGAGAATCGATGGCGTTCCAAAGATAGATTATGAATGGGAAAAATGGCTCTGGGTGGCTGCCCTCCTTTTCCATTATTCCTTTTTAGTCATTTTTTTGAGGCACTTCAGGTTTTTCACCGAACCCGTGCCAGGGTTTGTAACGCTACTTCAAAACCTTGACGGGTTTATGCAGATGGGCGCTGCGCCGTTCAACGGTTTTGGCCTCCCCGGAGTTTATCTGACCGATATGCTCCTTATGGCCGCGCTCACATGGCTCCTTTTGAGAAGGATCCTCTATTCGCAGATTCGTTATATCTCACTCCCCGCCGATTATTTCCCCCTCTTTCTGATTATTGCCCTCGGATTTTCGGGTATGCTCATGCGGTACCTCTTCAGAGTTGATGTGACAAAGGTAAAGGAACTCGCAATCGGTCTGTTCAAGTTTTCCCCGGTTTCGCCCGAAGGGATCGGTGTGATTTTTTATATCCACCTTTTCATCCTCTGTGTCTTGATCGCCTATTTCCCCTTCAGTAAACTGATGCATTTGGCCGGGATATTTCTCAGTCCGACAAGAAATCTGTCCAACAACAGCCGCTTTGTCAGGCATGTGAATCCGTGGAGTTATCCTGTCAAGACCCACACCTATGAGGAATATGAGGATGAGTTCAGGGATAAAATGATAGAGGCTGGCTTACCCGTAGATAAAGGGGCTGAATCAACAGCAGAAACAGAAGAAAAGGAGTAACCATGGCAGACACCCCAAAACCAGCAGAAACAGCGAAGATTGACCACTATCCATCCCCCTTTGAAAAGGGGTGGATGAATAAACAGGTAGAAATCAAACCTGGCATATATTGCTATGGTTCAAACCCAAAGAACCTTGAATATGTTGGCATGCCCTACCCGAAGGAGTGGAATCCCACTGAGGAGGACTGGAAGCTTCCTGAAAACTGGAAAGAGATCATTGAAGAGGGTTTCAAGGATCGCCTTGACAAATTCAGGTCTCTCAAACTCTTTATGGATATCTGTGTCAGGTGCGGGGCATGTGCCGATAAGTGCCATTTTTTCATCGGTTCGGGCGACCCAAAAAACATGCCGGTGATGCGGGCAGAGCTTCTCAGGTCGGTTTACAGGAGAAACCACACCATAGGCGGAAAGCTATTGGGCCCATTCGCAGGCGCGAGAGAACTTACAGAAGACGTGCTTAAGGAGTGGTGGTATTACCTCTACCAGTGCACTGAGTGCCGGCGCTGCTCCCTTTTCTGTCCTTACGGGATTGATATGGCCGAGATTACCATCTTGGGCAGGGAGCTAACCAATCTCTTGGGGCTCAACATCGACTGGATCGCCGCGCCTGTTGCGAATTGCTATCGGACCGGGAACCATCTCGGCATTCAGCCCCACGCTTTTAAAGATATGTTAGAGTTCTTTACGGACGAAATAGAGGATATTACCGGCATCCGCATGGAGCAGGATTTCAACAGAAAGGGCGCCGAGATCCTCTTTATCACTCCTTCTGGTGATGTGTTTGCCGACCCCGGGACATTTACCTGCATGGGCTACATGATGCTTTTCCATTATCTGAAGGACCAGGGTCTTGACATCACGTGGAGCACCTACGCTTCGGAGGGTGGCAATTTCGGATACTTTACCTCCCACGAGATGGCCAAGAGGCTCAATGCCAAAATGTATGCCGAGGCCAAGCGACTCGGCGTCAAATGGATTTTGGGCGGCGAGTGCGGGCACATGTGGCGTGTCCTGAACCAGTATATGGATACCTTTAATGGACCTGCCGACTTTTTGGAGGAACCGGTTTCACCCATAACCGGCACCAAATTTGAAAATGCAAAGACAACAAAGATGACTCATATCATTGAATTTACCGCGGATCTCATGAAACATAACAAGCTCAAATTGGATCCAAGCAGGAATGATCATTTGAAGGTCACATTCCATGACTCCTGCAACCCGGCGAGGGGTATGGGTTTTCTTGAGGAACCGAGATATGTGATAAAGAATGTGTGCAACAATTTTTATGAGATGCCACCCGAAACCATCCGAGAGCAGACCTTCTGCTGCGGGAGCGGCGCAGGACTCAATGCCGGTGAAAATCTGGAATTAAGGATGCGGGGTGGCCTACCGAGGGCAAACGCTGTAAAATATGTTCATGAAAAGCATGGTGTAAACATGCTCTCCTGTATATGCGCCATTGACAGGGCGGTACTACCGAACTTGATGGAATACTGGGTCCCGGAAGTAGATGTTACCGGGGTTCATGAGATGGTTGCGAATGCCTTGGTATTTGAGGGGGAGAAGAAAAGAACCACGGATCTGCGTGGGGAATCCCTACCAGGAATGGAGGATGAAGAGGATGTATGATGGAGGTAAGATCATTATCGGCCTGATTATTGGTATCGGTCTATTTCTTTCCCCTTTCTTCTACAATGCAGGAAAGGCTGCCAAGGCCCCGGAGCCAGAGCTTACAGCAAAGGCAAAGGAGGCCAAGGTGTGTGTGGCACAAAAGGAATATATGAGGGAGTCCCACTTCACCCTCTTAGACGAATGGCGCCATACTGCCGTCCGCGATGGGAAACGCTACTATACGGCCTCGGATGGCAAGAAATACTATAAGAGCCTTCAGGTCACCTGTCTGGATTGCCATTCAAATAAGACCAAGTTTTGCGATCAGTGCCACAACTATCTGGATGTGGATCCCTACTGTTGGGACTGTCATATCGTGCCGGAGGAGAAAAAGTAATGGGCGTAGACAGAAGAGAATTCCTGAAAATTGCCGGATATGCCGCCCTTTTTGGACTCGGCGGGAAGGCGGCCATTGACATACTCGCCCCGGGGGAGCTGGAAGCCTCAATGGAGGGCATCCCCCTGACCCAGGGGAAACGGTGGTCCATGGTGATCGATATGCGGAAGTGCCTGAAGCAGCAGGAAGCGGGCAAAGATGGGTGCAAGGAGTGTATCATAGCCTGCCACCGAGAGCATAATGTGCCGGATTGGGGCAATCCAAAACATGCCATTAAATGGATCTGGCAGGACAAGTATGAACATGCATTTCCGGAACACCCCAATCAGTTTATTGATGAGGGCGTCAGACACAAGCCCTTCATCCTGATGTGCAATCACTGCTTAAATCCTCCCTGCGTGAGGGTTTGCCCGACACAGGCCACATTTAAGAGAGAGGAAGACGGTATCGTAGCCATGGATATGCACCGGTGTATCGGGTGCCGTTTTTGTATGGCGGCCTGCCCCTATGGCTCCAGGAGCTTTAACTGGGGAAACCCGCGAAAGGCGCCTAAGGCGCTGAATCCTGATTACCCGACCAACCGGGCCTATCCGGAAAGATCAAAGGGTGTGGTTGAGAAGTGCAATTTTTGTGTTGAACTGGTGGCCAAGGGTGAGCTTCCCGCGTGTGTGCAGGCATGTGATAAGATTAAGGTCCATGCATTGAACTTCGGGGATCTTGATAATCCGGAGTCGAATGTAAGAAAACTGCTCAAGGAGCATTATACTGTTAGACGCAAACCTGCTCTCGGCACTGAACCTAACTTATTTTATATTATATGAGGTTATTATGCTTGAAAGGGCTATAAAAGGGACATCGGGATACTGGGGATGGCTGATTTTTCTGCTCGCATTGATGGGAATTGGTCTTGGATGCTATCTCTATCAATTTGCTGAAGGCCTGATGATAACAGGGATGAGCAGGGATGTTTCATGGGGTCTCTATATCGGCCAGCTGACCTATTTCGTGGGCGTTGCCGCCTCCGGAGTAATGGTGGTGTTACCCTGCTATCTACACGATTATAAGGCGTTTGGGAGGATTACTATTTTAGGTGAATTTTTGGCAGTAGCGTCCATTATCATGTGCCTTTTGTTTGTGTTTGTGGACCTCGGTAATCCGGTCAGGATTATGAACGTGATTCTGTACCCCACCCCCAACTCCATTCTTTTTTGGGACATGATCGTTTTGAACGTATACATGCTGCTCAACATTATCATCGGATGGAATGTCCTGGCCGCAGAACGGAAAGGGATACACTACCAGAAATGGATAAAGGTCTTAATCTATATCTCCATTCCCTGGGCCTTCAGCATCCATACGGTCACGGCGTTTCTTTACGCCGGTATTCCCGGAAGGCACTACTGGTTGACCGCCATTATGGCTGCCCGCTTTCTTTCATCGGCATTCTGTTCCGGCCCTGCCCTTCTTATCCTATTATGCCTGATCGTGCGAAAGGTGACTAAATTTGACCCGGGCAAAGAGCAGATCAGGACTTTAGCAGGGATTGTGACATATGCCATGATAATCAATGTCTTCTTCTTTCTGCTCGAGATCTTTACCGCATTTTACAGTCAGATACCCGGGCATATGCATCCCATCGTGTTTCTTTTTAAGGGGCTGGAAGGACATGGAAACCTTGTCCCCTGGATGTGGACTGCCACCGTATTTGCTATCCTCTCGCTCGTACTGTTGATTGTTCCTGCCACCCGGCGGAATGAGGGCACATTGACCGTGGCATGCATAATCCTCATTATCGCCACATGGATTGATAAGGGGTTGGGCCTGATTGTTGGCGGTTTTACTCCCAACCCTTTTGAGACAGTAACCGATTACTGGCCCACTACCCCGGAAATGTTGATTACCATAGGTGTTTGGGCAACAGGGTTTTTCGTGCTCACGATTCTGTACAAGATCGCCATTTCCGTGAAGGAAGAGGCCGCCGCATAACCGACCTGCAAAATCTTTTGATCCAGGGCCGATTTCTACATAGAGTCGGCCCTTTTATTTCACCTCCCCCGGAGGCATGGATAAGGTCTAAAATTGTACGTAAAAAGGCTTGACAGGCAAAAACTTGTCTGATAAATAACCCGCTGAATTAGCTAAAAGGGTGTTATGCCCGTTAGCAGACAGACAGTCATAAGGATATATTTGGGCATTTTTTAATCATAATTCAGGAGGTTTAGGCATATGGGCTACGAAGTTGTTGTTGATGCGGAAAAATGTGAAGGATGCGAAGAGTGCATAGAGGTTTGTCCAGTGGATGTTTATGAATTAGTGGATGATAAATCTGTGCCGGTTAATGCTGAAGAGTGCCTCGGATGCGAAAGCTGTATAGAGGTATGTGAACAGGATGCCATTACAGTAACCGAAGTCTAACGTTTCTTGCAGGGTTTTTTTAAAGGCGTCGCCCCATCATCAATTGATGGGGCGACGCTTTTTTTGTGAAGTACTATAGAGCTGCAAATGAATAATCCCCGTTTTAAGTCTGCGTCCGTCTGCGTGTGTGGTCGCGGCCAATTCGTTACCCTGCTTTCAATCGGCTTCCGAAACAAAACGCGGCAGTAGCGATACGGCGTAAAGGGGCAGATTACAAATCTTACCATCCGTCTGGAAATTAAGCAGATTCGTGCGCATGAGATGGTCCGATTGGAACTGTAGATCATAAGATTTCAAGCTTTTACTCCTTGGATTGATCCCTGCTTTGACCTCCAGCGGACAAATCCGATCCGCGAATTCACAAAGAAAGTCAAATTCGGCCTTTCAGGCTGATTTTGTAGACATTATCACTTTATTCGGACGTAAAATGTGCTTTTGCTCACAAAATGCTCCCTTACGGTCATAGAAGAAAAAAAGGATACCGGAAAGCTTGTTCATTTGCACCCCATCCTTACTCCGTAAAATGAAAATTCCGGTTCGGCTTCACCTGCGAAAAAACACCCTTTGGGGTCTCGTAATTCCTGCTTGCACCAGTCAAAAAATAGCTGCCAAAGACATAAGACCCCCAGAACCAGTTATGGGATAGTGCTTGAAATCGTGATCGGTTTTCTTTACAGTGTGTGTGATTTTTGGGTTTTTCCTGGGCTTTTGCTGCCAGCATATATAGAGAAGTGAAATGATGAGGCAGATTGATGGATAACAGGGTTTATGTGATTCCGTGCCCTGACTACGGTCAGGCTGAAGAACGGCTTGTGGAACTTGTGGATCTAATGGGGGGCATGAACTCATTTGTAAACAAGGGGGAGACAATCGCCCTTAAAGTGAATCTGTTGCGTGCCGGCACCCCTGATGAGGCCGTATCAACGCATCCGGCCGTCGTGTCGGCAGTGGCCCGAATGGTAAAGAAGTCGGGCGCTGAACCGTTCATTGTAGACAGTCCGGGGGCTGGATTTCGGTTTACCGAAAAGGTCCTAACCAAGATCTATAATACCAACGGCATGGCGAGGGCAGCAGAAGAATCCGGCGCAAAACTCAATTTTGACACCACATTTGAGATTCTTTCTTTCCCTGATGGAAAATTGATCAAGCGCTTTGAGATCATCACCCCAATTCTGAGGGCAGACGGGATCCTGAATCTCTGTAAGCTCAAATCTCACACCTTCACCTCCATGACCGGTGCGGTTAAAAACCATTTTGGGGTCATACCGGGACTCGCCAAACCGGGCTATCATGTCAAGCTTATGGATACAGGCCGATTTGCCAATATGCTCCTTGACCTCATGAGTATCGTTTCATCCCGGATTTCTATCATGGATGCAGTCATGGCCATGGAGGGTGACGGCCCCAGTGGGGGCGATCCTAAACAGGTCGGTGTGCTTTTAGGAGGCACCAACCCCCTTGCCCTGGACGTCGTTGCTGGTGAGATAATCGGCCTGCCGCGGGAAAGCAATCCGATCCTGTTAGAAGCGAAAAATCGTGGCATGCAACCCAACCACATGGACCAGGTGGAGCTCATCGGAGCAGACATCTCAGGGCTTCGAATCCCTGATTTCAAACTTCCCCGCACCATTTGTCAGGGTACAGGTCAGGCTGATCATCTGACCTGGTGGCAAAGGCCTTTACAACCACTCTTCAAAAACAGCCTGACCCTGAAACCCCGGATATCAAAGGAAAGGTGCATTGCATGTGGGGCCTGCCATGAGGCCTGTCCCATGAAGGCCATTTCCATGGTAAAAGGCCGAAAAAAAACCCATGCCCAAATAGACGACGAGAAATGCATTCGCTGCTACTGCTGTCACGAGATGTGTGCGGATGATGCTGTGATCCTGAGAGGTTCCCTTCTATACCGTTTTGCACAAAGGTAGAAGATTTTCCAAGTTTCTAACCCGCCTGTTTTTTCCACCTGTTGTACACCTAATCATAGTCCCTAAACAACACCCAGATCTGAGGTTGACATTTCTGCACGTTTAAGGCAAAAGATCTTAAGAATATTTTACAGAATGAGTGCTGTACCTTATTGCTGGCTTTGAGAAAGGAGTTGAAAATGTCATACAACCTTACAGAAGAACAACAGATGCTTAAGGATACGGTTGCGCGCATAGCCAAGGAGCAGATTGCGCCGGGCGCTGAAAAGCGGGATGAAGAGGCAAAATTCCCATGGGATATGGTGGAGGTGCTCAGGGAAAACGCCCTTTTTGGGGCTGATTTCCCGGAGAAATATGGGGGTTCTGAGATGGGCCTTTTCTCCCTCTGCCTGATCATAGAGGAGATAGCCAAGGTCTGTGCATCCACCTCCGTGATACTCATGGTGCATGAACTCGGAACCATGCCGATCATGCTTGCCGGAACCGACGATCAAAAAGAAAAATATTTCCCGAAATTAGCAACGGGTGAACACCTTGTGGCCTTTGGATTAACAGAGTCAAATGCGGGATCCGATGTCTCCGGTATTAAGACAAAGGCCGTCAAAGATGGTGATGATTATGTTATCAACGGCACCAAGACGTTCATCTCCCATGCCGATGTTTCTGAGGTGATCTGTATTGCGGCAAGAACAGATACATCCGTGCCGGCTACTAAAGGAACCGGCATTTTCATTGTGGAAAAAGGCACGCCCGGTTTTAGCATAGGGAAGCACGAAAATAAACTCGGCATTCGGGCTTCTTCGACTGTGGAAATAATACTTGAGGATGTCAGGGTTCCGGCCGTAAACATACTGGGCCGGGAAGGGATCGGCTTTCCAATCATCATGAAAACGCTGGACCTCACGAGGATCCCGGTTGCAATGCAGGCGGTGGGTATCGCCCAGGGCGCCCTCGAATATGCGATTCAATACACAAAAGAACGGGTTCAGTTTGGCAAACCGATTTTCTCTTTCCAGGGCCTCCAATGGATGATGGCGGACATGACAACCCAGGTGGAAGCGGCCAGGCAGTTGACATATAAGGCGGCTTCTCTCTTTGAGGAACTCCCCAAGAACTTGGATAGACTTCCCAAGGAAACGATCCGCTATTCAGCCATGGCAAAGCTCTTAGCAGCAGAAACAGCCATGAAGGTCACGACAGATGCTGTCCAACTGTTGGGTGGGTACGGCTATGTAAAGGAATATCCAGTGGAAAGGATGATGCGTGACGCCAAGATTACCCAGATATATGAGGGGACCAGCCAGATCCAGAAGGTGGTGATAGCAAGCACGCTGTAAAGGGCGCTGGGGATTCTCTGTTTGATCCCCTAAGTTATTGACACAACAATTCACGAATGCTATTTTTGCCAGAAACGAACCTAAGGGGCCACCTCATATGGATATCCTGATCCAGGTTATTGTTACCGGCTTAGCGACCGGTGGTGTATACGGATTGATTGCCCTTGGTTTCGTGCTTATTTATAAGGCCACCAGTGTCCTTAATCTGGCCATGGGTGAGTTTATGACCCTTGGCGCCTTTGTTTGTTTGACGGCCCTGCTGCAATTGAAAGCCCCTTTCTATCTTGCCTTCATCCTTACCCTTCTGATGGCGTGTGCCCTCGGTTTTGTAATCGAACGACTTATTTTAAGACCCCTTATTGGTGAACCAATTATCTCGGTAATAATGGTTACTATTGGTCTGGGGCTAATCCTTAGAGGGCTCATGTACATGATATGGACCCCTTCTTTCCGGACTTTTCCAGAGATCTTTCCATCAAAGCCCCTGCTCCTCGGCTTTGCCGTGGTCCCCTCGGGGCTCTTATGGGGCTTTATATTTGCCATTATTGGAACTGTAACTTTTCTCCTGATCTTTAAATTTTCCAGGACCGGTATTGCCATGCGGGCAACGGCAAACGACCAGCAGGCTGCCCTTTCCATGGGCATCAGCGTGAGATGGGTATTTGCCTTGGCCTGGTGTTTCGGCGCCATGGCCTCTGTTATAGGCGGGATTGTTATCGGCAACATCAGCGGTATAAGCGTATATATGGGAGATATTGGTCTGAAGGTACTGGCCGTTATTATTTTGGGTGGCCTCGACAGCATTGGAGGGGCTATCTTAGGTGGTTTTATTATCGGGATCTTGGAGAATTTAACCGGTCTTTATATTGATCCCCTCATAGGAGGGGGCGCCAAGGGTATGGCCCCCTTTATTATATTAGTAATCATTCTCATGGTGAGGCCCTATGGGCTTTTTGGTAAAGAGCTGATTGAGAGGGTCTGAGGGGATTGAAGGAACTGCCACATTTGAAATTTGTTTTTGGGTTCTTAATCATAATCGTAATCTTAATCATAATCGTTTTGAGTAAGATTACGATTATGATTAAGATTATGAAATAGGGAAGTTATTTCGTTCAGGCACTGGTAATGGCCACTGACCCATAACAATGGAACCGGTTTTATACTATGAGATGCGGTGATTTTAAAGAGACCTATATCAAGGACGAAGAGATTTTTCAGTCTCTCTTTGTGAAATTCTGTCTGGGACTGTTCTTTATTTTTCTGATCATTTTCCCCTTCGTAGCCAGTGCATATCTCCTTTATGTGGCCAATATGATCGGTTTTGCCATCATAGCGGCCGTTGGCCTTAATCTCCTGACTGGATTTACCGGACAGATTTCTCTTGGTCATGCCGCTTTTGTGGGTGTGGGGGCCTATACCTCGGCCATCCTTGTCACCCGTCTGGGATTTTCTTTCTGGTTGTCCATCCCCTTTGCCGGTCTAATTGCGGCATTCGCAGGCATGATTATCGGCATACCATCTCTCCGGGTAAAGGGTCTTTACCTTTGTATTGCTACTCTGGCGGCCCAGTTTATCTTTGAATTTGTCTTTATCCACTGGGAATCCTTGACTAAGGGCATTACCGGGATCAATATCCCGGCCCCCAGCATAGGCAGCCTTCAATTTGTTACTGAAAAAGAGTTTTACTGGATAACACTGTTTTTTGTTGTCCTTGGCGTGGGCTATGCGAGAAACTTGGTGCGTTCCCGCATGGGAAGGGCATTTGTGGCGATCCGGGACCGGGATCTTTCTGCCGAGATCATAGGGATCAACCTGTTTCGATATAAACTCAGCGCCTTTGCGATAAGCTCTTTTTATGCCGGAGTTGCCGGGGCATTGTGGGTCACCTTTCTAAAAGTCGTTACCCCGGACCATTTCCCGTTCATTCTCAGCATCCAGTATCTCGCCATGATTATCGTTGGGGGGTTGGGGAGCACCTTGGGTTCTATCTTTGGCGCCATATTTATAACCCTGACACCTGAACTCCTTAACCACCTGTCAGAAGTCGTTAAGGCGTACGCCCCCGGGCATGAAGAGATCTTTGTTCCCATGAAAGAGGTTATTTTCGGCCTGCTCATCGTCCTTTTTCTTGTTTTTGAGCCCCGTGGTCTTGCAGAGATCTGGAACAGGATCAAGAATTTTTTCAGGCTCTGGCCGTTTTCGTATTAAGAAATAAATGAAAGGAGGTGAATGGACGTCTCTTTCAGAATCAGGATAATCAACCATCTAATTGAGTAAAGGGGGAGTTGTTATGAAAAAGACGATTATATTTGTTCTTAGTTTGGTTTTGTGCATCGGATTGTTCAGCGTGAGCAAGGCAATGGCCGAAGAGGACCCGACCATATGTGCAGTGCATCCTTTTACAGGACGCTTTGCCTTTGCCGGTATTCATGGGGCTGATGCCATGGAAGATGCCGTGGCAATGGCCAATGAGGCCGGGGGCATTAACGGAAAAAAGATAAAATACTACTGGGCCGACGGTGAATACAAGAATGATGCGGGTATCGCCGCCTTTAAACGTCTGTATGCCCAGCATAAACCACAGGCGATGTGGGGACAGAGCACCGGGATGACCAAGGCCCTTGCGCCGGAGATCAACGCCCGTTACAAGGTCCTTTACTCCGCCTATACATTTGCCGAAATTGCGGCTGATCCGAAAAAAAACCCTTATATGTTTATTCCCGGGCCGACATATGCCGAAATGTTCGGGATCCTTTTGAAGTATATCGCCAAGGAAAAACCGGGGGCCAATATCGCTTTTTTCTATAGTGACACCGAATTTGGACGAGAGCCTATTCCTGCCGGCCGTGAGTTGTGCAAGAAGATGGGTCTGAACTTGGTGGCTGAAGAGATCACAAAAGTAGGTGCTGTGGATGTATCCACCCAGATACTTGATATGAAGCGCAAAAAGGTGGAATACTGTATCTTTCATGGATATGTGGTTACACCGATTCAGACGGTAATCAAACAATCCAAGGACTATGGGCTCAAGTGTAAGTTCATGGGCACGTTCTGGTCGACCGAGAAGCACCTGTTAAATCAGTTAAAGGGCTTGGCGAATGAGTATATGGGTGTAACCTGCTATTCCTACTATTATCAGGACCAGTATCCCATGATAAAGAAGATCAGGGCGTGGACCAAAAAACATCACCCCAAATATGCCGAGTATCGCTCCCAGGCATATATGCAGGTTTTTATGGGCACAACCCTTTTTATAGAGGCCTTCAAGCGGGCAGACAAGGCAGGGTCCATTACCGGAGAGAGCTTGGCCAAGGCCCTTCGATCGATCAAGAATTTTGATGTGGGAGGTCTCATGCCCCCGGTTACGATCAGTAAAAACAACAGCATCCCCGTTGGAAGGGTTGTTCGGGGTAATCCAAAAACCCTGAAATTTGATCCTGTCTCAGACTGGATTTCTTTGAATTAATAGTAAGCGTTCACAGGTTCAGGGTTTCCCTCTGAAAGCGGGATTCAGGGTTGGGGACAAGAACCTAACCTTGAACCCCTGCCCGCAATGTTTCGCAACGCGAGGCAGGCGGGTCTGAACCTTTGAACCCTTGAACGGCTTTCGCTTGAATGAGATCTCTCAGCATCCTTCATTAACAAGTTTACACTTTCTTTAGAAATGGGGTGTATTCTCGAATTGAACAACGGATGCCGAAACTGGAAATTCGAAATTAGATAAGGGTTCTACATTCTACTGTTTTTCCCAATTTCAAGTTTCAAATTTCTCTGCCAAAATACAAAATCAATCCCGCGTGTCGCGGGATAAATTACTTTTGATTTGTCATGAAGGATGCCGATCTCTCTTATGGAAATACTAACGCTTCCAGCCCTGTTACATAAACATGCCGAAAAGTATGGCGATACGCGGGTGGCCATCCGGGAAAAGGAATTCGGAATCTGGCAATCGGTCACATGGAAGGGTTATTACGAAAATGTGCGTGATTTTGCACTCGGCCTTCACCTCCTCGGCTTCAAGCGGGGCGACAAGCTTGCCTATGCCGGGGACAACCGACCCGAAGGATTGTACTCGGAATTAGCCGTTCAATCCTTAGGCGGGACCATTGTGGGGATATACCCGGACAGCCATCTGGATCAGGTTGAATATATCATCAACCATTCTGACTCCGTCTTTGTCGTGGCCGGTGACCAGGAGCAGGCCGACAAGGTGCTGGATATCAAAGAAAAATGCCCCCTTGTTCAGAAGGTGATCATAGATGATCCCAAGGGGATGAGACGCTATGATGATCCAATACTTTTGTACTTCAAAGACGTACAGAAACAGGGCCGTGAATTAAATGAAAAAGAACCCCATCTCTTTGAGGAGATGTGGCGCAAGGTGACCCCCGACGACGTAGGCATGATCAACTACACATCCGGGACCACCGGGCTTCCAAAAGGGAGCATGATTACCCAAAAGAACATGTACTCCGTAGCCAAGGCCCAGGACGACGTTGATGCCGCCGAAGACAGTTTCGAGTATATCTCTTTCCTCCCCTTTCCCTGGATCGGCGAACAGGAATTCGGCGTATACTGGTCCCTGTATAAGGCCTTTACGGTGAATTTTCCTGAAAAAGTGGAAACGGTCCAGGAAAATATCCGGGAGATCGGCCCCCATATCATGTTAGCGCCTCCCCGCATATGGGAGAGGATGTGCTCGGATATTCAGGTGAAAATCCAGGACGCGGTCTGGATTAAGAGGTTAATTTACAATATATTCCAACCGGTGGGATACAGGATGGCCGATTTTAACTTGAAAAAAAAGCGCGCGCCCATGGGGTGGCGAATCCTGAACTGGCTCGGCTATATATTTCTCTTTCGAGCCCTAAAAAATTATCTTGGTCTTTCCAGCTTGCGTCACGTGTACACGGGTGGCGCCCCATTGGGACCGGAGATATTTAATATGTTTCAGGCCTTGGGCGTCAATATCAAGCAGGCCTATGGAATGACCGAGCAGACCGCTGCCTCCATCATTCACCGGACCGATGACATACGCCTTGATACTGTTGGCAAACCCCTGCCCGGGGTTGAATTCAAGGTATCCGATTCAGGGGAACTCCTGTCCAGGGGAGATACCATATTTAAAGGTTATTACAAAGACCCCGAGGCCACGGCAGAGGCCCTCAGAGATGGCTGGTTTCATTCGGGAGACGCAGCCCTTATTGAAGATGATGGGCATATCATTATTATTGATCGTATGTCCGACGTGATGAAGCTGATTGATGGGAGTAAGTTTTCCCCACAGCTCATAGAAAACAAACTGAGATTCAGCCCTTACATCTTGGATGCGGTGGTCATCGGCCAGGAGCGACCCTTTATCACGGCCATGATCGCCATAGACATGCCCAACGTCGGAAAGTGGGCGGAAAACAACCAGATCCCATATACGACCTTTACGGATATTTCCCAGAAGGAAGAGACCTATAATCTGATTGCCGGAGAAATAGCGAAGACCAATGAGTCATTGCCGAAAGTGGCCAAGGTAAGAAAGTTTGTCCTCCTCTACAAAGAACTTGACGCGGATGATGACGAGCTGACAAGGACGAGAAAGGTAAGGAGAAAATTCGTTGCCGAGCGGTACAAAGAACTGATCGAAGCCCTGTATGGCGAGGAAGAAGAGCTGCGGATTGAAGCGGATATACGCTATCAGGATGGAAAAGGCTTCCGCATGAAAACCACCGTCAGGGTAAAAGAGGTTGAATCCGTGGAGTAAGGGAAAGATGAACATCGAACATCGAACGTTCAACATCGAATTTTGAATGGAAAGCATGGCGGAATACCAGCTTCAAGTCAAAGATATCCACCTCAGTTTCGGGGGTCTCATGGCCCTGAACGGCGTCACCACCGGGGTCAGAAAGGGGGAGATATTTTCTATTATCGGTCCCAACGGGGCGGGAAAAACCTGCCTGCTGAACTGTATCAATCGATTTTACCATCCCGAAAAGGGGCAGGTCATATTTGAAGGCCGGGATATCTCAGAAATGAAGCCGCATAAAATTGCAGGCTTGGGCATCGCACGCACGTTTCAAAACGTTGAACTCTTTGCCCATATGACCGTCTTGGACAATATAAAGTTGGGCGCGCACGTGCATCTGAAATCAGGATTCTTTTCCGGCGGAATCTATTATGGCAAGTCGCGCGCCGAAGAGATCCGCCTCCGCAAAGAGATAGAAGAAAAGATCATAGACCTGCTCGAAATAGAACATATCAGGAAACAGGTCGTTCATGCCCTCCCTTACGGACTCCAGAAGCGTGTGGAACTGGCCCGTGCCCTGGCCATGAAACCGAGAGTGCTCCTCTTGGATGAACCTGCCACAGGGATGAACCTTGAAGAGACCGAAGACATTGCCCGTTTTATCTTGGATATCAATGAAGAATGGGAGACAACCATTATTCTGATCGAGCATGACATGGGGGTGGTAATGGACATATCAGACCGGATCTGTGTACTCGATTTCGGCCAGAAGATCGCAGAGGGGGAACCGCAGGAGATAAGACATAACGAGAATGTCATCAAGGCCTACTTAGGTGAAGAAGACATCACCTACTCCCGGTTGGGGGCGTAAGAGAACTCTAAATGGAACCGCTGTTAGCCGTAAATAACATAGAAGTCATATATCACAATGTAGTCCTTGTGCTGAAGGGGATGTCCCTTCAGGTTAACGAAGGTCAGATTGTCACGGTCCTTGGCAACAACGGGGCAGGGAAAACAACCACCCTCAAAGCAATTTCAGGATTGCTGAAATCCGAAGATGGAGAGGTTACTGATGGGTCTATCACCTTTAAAGCCCAACGGGTAGACAGAAAGTATCCCGAGCAAATCGTCCGCATGGGCATATTTCAGGTCATGGAGGGCCGAAGGGTATTTGAAGACCTGACCGTGGACGAAAACATCATAGCAGGCGGTCATACGAACAAGAGGAGGGCCCGGATGAAAGAGGGGATGCGGATGGTCTATGATTATTTCCCAAGGCTCAAGGCCCGGAAAAATGTCTTGGCCGGTTATATCAGCGGGGGTGAGCAACAGATGCTGGTTATTGGCCGGGGCCTCATGTCCACACCCACATTGATGCTCTTAGATGAACCTTCCATGGGTCTTTCTCCTCTTTTGGTCGGGGAGATATTCAAGATCATTCAGCGGATCAACAAGGAGGAAGGGGTCAGCATCCTCTTAGTGGAACAGAACGCCCGTCTGGCCCTCTCCATCGCAAGTCACGGGTATGTGATGGAAAACGGTAGGATCGTCCTGGATGACTCGGTGGAAAAACTAAAGGAAAATGCCGACGTAAGGGAATTCTATCTTGGACTTACCGAAGTGGGTAAAAAGAAAAGTTATCGGGATGTTAAACACTATAAAAGAAGAAAAAGGTGGTTGACATAACTTACCCAGATCACCCTTCCGCCCTACGCTCTTCCTCACTCCTGATCTCACGTCTCAAAAGCTTTCCGACCTTCGATTTGGGGAGCATATCTCGGAATTCGATGTACTGGGGAACCTTGTAGGCGGCCAGCCGCTTGCGGCACCACTTGATGAGGTCGTACCCGGTGATCCCTTTCACATCTTCCTTGAGCACCACGAAGGCCTTGATGCGCTCTCCCACCTTCTCGTCGGGGATGCCCACCACGCAGGCGCCGATGACGGCCTGGTTTTCCTGCAACACCCCTTCGATCTCCGAAGACGACACCCGATACCCCTTGTGTTTGATGGTGTCCACGGTGCGGTCCACGAAATAGTACTGGCCTTTCTCATCCATGGTCAATACGTCTGCTGTCCGGTAATAGAGGAGACCATCGATTTCCACAAAGGCTTCCTGGGTTTCTTCCGGTTTGTTCCAGTAGGCGCTGACCATGCGGTCCGAATGGACCAGGGCCTCTCCCTGCTCGCCCGGGGCCACGGGTTCCAGGGTAGCAGGATCCACCAGTTTGACGGTTTTGCTGGGCAACACCCTGCCAATGCTCTTGGGAGGATTGTCCTCGTCGGTAAGGCACATGGTGACCCCGCCACAGGTCTCGGTGGCGCCATACCCCTGATAGATGGGCCGATCAAATTTTTTGCGCCATCTGTTGCTGATCTCCTCCGGCAACACGTCGCCCCCGTTAAAAGCGTAGCTTAGAGAAGAAAGATCATAAAAATCGATGCGATCATGATCCAGGATCATTCTGTAGAGGGTGGGGACCCCGATCAGTGTTTTAGCCTTGAGCCGATGGATCGCATCAAAAACGGCATCCAGGTTGACTTTTGGCATGGGTACAATGGCCCCTCCCACCAGCAGCGTGCTGAGCGCGCAGGTCTGCCCCAGAATATGGAAAAGCGGCGCGATCCCCAAAACCACATTTTCCTTAGGTTCAAACAGGGGATCGCAGATAGAAATCTGCTCCTCCGCCGACTCCAGGTACAATCCGTGGGAGATGGGTACCCCCTTGGGGAATTTGGTGGTGCCGCCGGTGTAGATAATCTCCGCCGTGTCTTTTCCCCGCTGGGTCAGGGGCTGCAAGGTCTTGGCGTTGCCTTTGACCATGTCCCTGAACCAGAGGGTGTCATCTTCCCGTGACACCTTTCCCTTGGGCACCCGGTCAAAGGTCCAGCCAAAGAGCTTTTTCCACCAGGGCAAAAGGTCTGTCAACTTGGTGGCAATCGCCTTTTTGAGATCGGTCTCGGGGATGGCCTGTTTCACATAGCCAAAATTCGTATCGGAACAGACGATGTGTTTCGCGCCGCTGTCATTGGCGATATAGATCAGATCATGTTTGGTATAGATGGGCGTGATGGGCACCACGACGGCCCCGGCCCGTTGTATGCCCAGCCAGGCCACCACCCAGTGAACGCTGTTGGGCACATAGAGAATTATCCGCTCCCCTTCCACCACGCCGGCTGTTTTTAATGAGCCGGCAAAATTCTCGGCCAGGCGCAGGAGGGTGTTGTAGGTGAAACGCGTGCCCAGATAAATGATGGCCGTTTTGTTACCGTTTTTTGCGGCAGCCGAAGCAAAGGCTTCAAAGATATTTCCGTCGGGGTTCAGTGGGCTCATGGTTATCAAATACCAAAATAGGCGGCCTTGACTTCCGGGTTATCCATCAATTCCTTTCCGGTGCCGGTTAATGTCAACATGCCGTTTTCAATAATATAGCCGAAATCAATCATGGGGAGCACGGGCCGGGCAAACTGCTCGCTGATGACCACGGTGATGCCCGACCGTGCTTTTAAGCCCTTGATGGCATCCACCAGCAGGTGCTGCATCATGGGGCTCAGGCCCAGAAGGGGTTCATCCAATAAAAGTAACTGCGGCCGTGGCACCAGGGCCATACCCACGGCTAACATCTGTTGCTCGCCGCCGCTCATGAACCCTGCCTTTCGCGATTTTAATGGGACCAAGGCCGGAAACAGTTCAAATACATAGGAAATGGTTTCCTGAATTTCAGCCTTTTTCCGCAAGTACCCCGCCATTTGGAGATTCTGCAACACATCGCTTTCAGGGAAAATGGGGTGCCGCTCGCGGCAGAGCACGATCCCTTTTCTGACCCGCTCACTGGGCCGGGTGTCGGTGATGTCCTCCCCTTTGAAGAAGACCTTCCCGTAAACCGTAATCCGTTCTCCGCCCCGGCGTTTTTCTTTGATCCGCATATCGATGATCAGTCCCGAGAGGGTGTTCATCAACGTGGTTTTCCCGGCACTATTGGAACCGATGACCCCCACCACCTGCCCTTCCCGGATTTCCATTCCGAAATCGTTTAGGGCCAGAGCGTTTTCAAAAAAGACCATCAGGTTTTGAACTTCAAGCATTTCGTTCCCTTTCACTCCGCCTCGCTGCCCAGATAGGCTTCCTTTACGTCCAGGCTTTCCATAACATCAATCGCCAGGCCCTCGGCAATCTTTCGGCCATAATTCAGCACCATCACCCGGTCGGCGATGCGGAACAGTTCTTTCAGACGATGTTCAATCATGATAATGGTTTTGCCCTGGTATTTAAGCTTTTCGATAATGGGCACGATGCTGGCAACTTCCGCCAAACTCAGACCGGAAAACAGTTCATCCAGGATGATCAGATCCGGACGGAGGGCCATTGATTTGGCCAATTCCAGCCGCTTCAGGTAACCCTGGGGCAGTGCGCCCGCTTTCTTGTAGCTCACGTGGGCATCCCGTTCAAACCCCACCTCTTCTAACAGGTCCAGGGCGACCGCGTCTCGATTCCCGTATTTCCCCCCCGCCAGTTTCTTGACCCGGGGGGAGTAAAGGGGCACGATGAGGTTCTTATAGGCCGGCAGTTGATAAAAAGGCCGAACCATCTGGAAGGTTCTGGAAATCCCTTCGCTCACCACCTTGTAGGGGGGCCAACCGGTAATGTCTTTTCCCCGGAATTCAATGCGGCCCGCCACCGGCTTCACAAACCCCGTAATGAGGTTCACCAGGGTGGTTTTCCCACTTCCGTTGGGGCCGATAACCCCCAGAAGCTTTCCTGCATCAAGATCAAACTCCACGTTTGAAACGGCTGTCACACCGCCGAATGTTTTGGTCAAATTGGATACCCTGAGCAAGGGCGCCTGTTCCGTCATGATACGTCCACCCATCTTTCCATTTGCTGATATTTTCTCTGAATAAAGGCAAAGATACCCTCAGGCATCCCCACCACAAAGATGACCAGGAACAGCCCGTAAAAAACCATTCTGAGGGCGCCCAAGGCTCTTAGCATTTCCGACATGGGCACCAGGATAAAGGCCCCGATCAAGGGCCCGGCGAAGGTGCCTGTCCCCCCCACCACGGCGGCGGCCACCGGCATGATGGAATAATCCAGGGCAAATCCGGGCATGCCCGCGAACATATCCATGTGAGTGCCAAAGGCTCCCGCGAAACACCCGACCGACGCTCCCAAGAACAGGACCTGGGCCTTATACCAATAAATATTGAGTCCCGCGCTCATGACGGAACGGTCATTGTCGCTGATCCCCTTGATCACCAGGCCGTAATCGGACCCCATGATCCGCCGAAATCCAAAGAGCGTTGCCAGAAGCGCCAGTTGAATAATAAACAGCGCCGTCAACTGGTTGGGGAAAGGCGTCAAACCTGTAAGCCCTTCCGTCCCGCCCAGGATTCGCGTGGCCTCCACCAGTCGGGCCAGCATGAGGGGCACCACGAGGGTCACCATGGCGAAATAGATCCCCCGAAGCCGCAATACGGGCAACAGCAGGACCGTGCAGAGCAATCCCCCCCCGATGGTGGCAATGGGCAGGGTCAAAACGGGCGGCAATCCCCCATAATAGTTAAGCGATCCGGCTAAGTATGATCCGATCCCGAAAAAAAGGGATTGGCCCAGGGAAAGGAGCCCGGCGCACATGAGCATATCCCAGCTCATGGCAAGAAGGGCATAGATGGCCGTTGAAATAATCACTTCCCGCCAGTAGCTGCTGAGCATGGGCGCAAAACAGAGGAGACCCACCACGGGAATCGCCCCGGGAATCATTAGATACAGCATTTCCCGATAGCTTGTGAGGGCGAATATATCCGCCGAGCGGGCTTTAACGCCGCGATCGATTCTTTCTTTACGCCTGTTCATAATGTTGACTATATTCTCTCTTCAAGTTCTTTCTGATGGCTGAAAAGCCCCGATGGCTTTACCACCAGCACGATGGCGATGGCAATGAGGCTCACTAACATCATCCAGTGAGGTTCCAGGTAATTGGCCGTAAAGGTCTGAGAATACCCGATGAGCACACTGGCCACCAGGATGCCCACGGTACTGCCCAACCCCCCCACAATGCACACGGCCAAGGCATTGATCAACACCTCATACCCTCCTTCCACCGCAATGGTCCCTAAGGGCAGGATCACCACGGCGGCAATGGCCGCTAATGCGCATCCCAGGGCCATACTCAGAGCGCCTACCAGGTCGGCATCGATGCCAAACGTCAGCGCCGTACGCTCATCCTGGGCGATAGCCCGAAAAGCCAGCCCCGTCCGGGTGTGGTTGGCAAAGAGGTACAGGCACAGGGTCAAGCCCACGGCAATGAGGCCGATAATCATCCGCTGGTAGTCGATGTACACGTCGCCGATGGAAAAACTTCCGTCAAAGAAGACCGGCAGGGTATAGCGAAACCCTACAAAATTAAAATATCGGAACAACTCCATGATGGCCAGGCCCAGGCCGAAGGTGGCCATCACCTCGGAAAGGGGCATCCCCTTGATTCTCAGGATCACGCCATAGTAGATGGCCAGCCCCATGAGCGCCGCCAGCAGGATGGCAATCAAAACGGCCACCAGGTAAGGGATCCCCAGAGTGTTTAAGAGTATCCACACGGAAAACCCGGAGAAAATATAGACGGCCCCATAGGCAAAATTTGCCACGCCGCTGATGCCGAAAGTGAGGTTGAACCCCATGGCCAGAAGGGCCAGGATCGCACTGTTGACAAAACCATAGATGAGTGTACCTAACAGCATTTTAAGTGCCTAAAGTTGTCTTAAAAGATAAACATCGAACATCGAACGTCCAGGTAAGCGGAGGTGCCTTATAAATATAGTGTGTTCTCTTGGTTGCATTGGTCCCCTGTTGATATCAAAAATTTCAAATAACAAGCACCAAATTTCAAATAAATCTCAAATTCCAATATCCAATAACCAAAACGACAAAGGAACTGGTGATTTTTACAATTAGTTATCCCAATCGAATCTCACGAGAATTCCAAATAGTTTGGGGTTTTGAATTTCGGTAATTGATATTTGTTTGTTATTTGTTTTATTGGAATTTGGTATTTACCGTCTAAATGATTCAAAATACCGGCAATGTTAGCTTAGCCTGACGGCTATGCCCTATGACCCCCCTCCACACGCTGGCGGGAGGGAAGACAAAGGGGATAGTAGAATTCCTATCATTTGAGTGACTTGAGCCCTTCAGGCAGTTGAATCTTGCCCTCCGCCACAGACGGGGGGAAAACGATAACGCGTTTTCCCGGCTCGCGCCACTGGATCATACAACCGAGGGCCTCCACCTCCGGGTTGGTCCCGTAAATCACCTGGTGATCCTTACCGAACTTGATGCGGCCCATGGCCCCCATTCGATCCGTCTTTTCCAGAGAGGCCACAACCTCGTCGCCGTTCACGGATCCGGCCCTTTCAATGGCTTCTTTCAACATATAGACCATTTCGTAGGCGGGGGCCGGCGAATGGCCCGCTTCGATGGGTTTGCCGTATTTCTTCTGGTATTTTTCGTAGAACTCCACGGATTTGGGGACTTTCGGGACGGGCATGTTGCCGATTTCAAAGATGCAGTTCATGGCGCCCGCAATTTTTCCATCAAAGGTTTTCCAGGCCCCGGGACCGGCAAGCGGTGAGATAAAACCGGCCATCAAAGCAGGGATATGCATGGTTTTCCACTGCTTCACTAAGATCCCGCTCTGGGGCATATCAAAAATCGGCAGAATCACCTGGGCCCCTTTGGCCTTTGCCTTCATGAGGCCGGATGAGAAATCCGAAGCCCCGGTCGGATACTGCTGGCGGCCCACCACCTTCCACCCCATCTTATCAAAAACAAGCTTTTTCATGAGATCGCCGGTCTTTCTTGCCCATGCCACGTCCTGATTCATAATAAAGACCTTGTTAAAGCCGAACTCCTTGTTCAGGTACGCCATGGTGCCGCCGAGATACTTGATGAGATATATTGCGTTCAGGCAGGCCCTGAAGGTGTACTTATACTTATCATAGTCGGTCATCACCTTTTTCTGCATTCCCGGTGACATGGCCGTCCCCAATATCATCGGGATCTTATACTGGCCCACCACATCCATACAGGCGATGGCGCACTCGGAGCGGAAAGAACCAAAAACAATAAAATCCGCCTTGTCCTCCAGGATCAGTTTCTTATGGGCCCTGATCACATCGCTCACCGGAACCCCGGGCTCGGCGCCCCGGGCATCGATGGCCACAACCTTGAAGGGCCGCATGACACCGCCCACCTTAACGCCGCCGGCCGAATTTATCTCATCCACGGCCATATTCACGCAGGCGAGACCCTCTTTCCCCTCAAGAAATCCGAGGGAGGTGGGCACACCGAGAATAATCGGCTTGGCAGCATAGGCGCCCTGCATCGGGGCTATTAGGGTAATCAATACAGTTAGAACAAAGGACAGTAATAATATTCTCTTTTTCATGGATTCCCTCCTCACAAATTAAATGGTTGTTACTATCTGACAAGGACCCTATGTCCTGTGATCATCCCTACAATTTTTTATCTCTCTTGGCTTCTCCCGTCATGGCCGTCCATATGATTATACCAATTTGAGTTTGTCCTCAAGTAATTAGATATACCCCAGACAACATCAAAGATCAACCGGTCACCGAATAATTTTTCCCTCTCACAACTCGTAGAGGAACTTCTTGTACGGCATGATTCGTATTTGCCCGTTTCAAGCCCGTAAAAACAGCAAACTTCCCCTTCCCATTACTCTTCAAAACTGATGCACTCGTAAAAAGTCGCCAAGCCCGTCACCCGCGCGAACGCGGGGGTCCATAAACACCTGATACTCCCATATTGCGGGTCCTTTTTCCTTGACTCATAAGGGGAGTTTCTCTATGCTCCTGCCCAGAAAAATCCGCTCTTTCTCACTTTATATAAGCTGAGCTGAACGAAATGAGTAAGCAGATGGCTTGACGGCCCCTGATTTTTCCCTTCCCTCTGATCAAGGAGGAGATGATAATTAGACAACCCGTATGGATCGTAAGCCCTTTTATGGCGATGGATAGACCGAAGATAAGCATAGCTATCATAGTGAAGAACGAGGCGGATCGAATCGGTCGCTTGCTGAAAAGCGTAGGGTTTGCTGACGAGATCGTCGTCGTGGACTCCGGGAGTAGTGATGATACGCTTTCAGTTTGCGAAAAGTGGGGCACCAGGGTCATGTATCACCAATGGTCCGGCCATGTTGCCCAGAAACAGTTTGCAATGCAGCAGACTACATCGGAATGGATCCTGAGCCTCGATGCAGATGAGGAAGTATCCGATGCCCTTGTTAGAGAAATTCGTGATAGATTAGATAATGTGACCCCTGACGTATGTGGCTTTTCAATGCCAAGATTGTCGAGGTACCTCGGGAGATGGATCAGGCACGGCGGGTGGTATCCGGATCGCAAAGTACGCCTTGTTCGAAGGGGAAAAGCGGCATGGGGCGGTATCGATCCGCATGACAAGCTCGAAGTCGACGGGAAGGTGGTCCGGCTGTCAGAACCGATCTTTCACTATGTCTATCGCTCTATTGGTGATCAAATAGCTACAATAAACAGTTTTTCCGATATCTATGCCAAGGGGCATGGGCCTGCGACCAACCTCTTTGTCTTGGCAGGCGCTGCGCATATTCTTGGCAAGTTTTTGGAGTGTTATCTGTGGAAGCTCGGTTTTCTCGACGGTATTCCGGGTTTTGTTATTGCCGTCAATTCTGCCTGGTACGTATTTCTCAAGCATGCAAAGGCATGGGAATTAAGGATAAATGAAAGAGATTGATCATGGTTGCAGTTGAGCAGCTATCTCAAATCCCTGGACCCTGGCCCTGAAGGGCAATTCTTCAATCCATGTAAGAAGGGCCAAAAAAAGAGCCCCCTTCCATAAAAAGGAAGGGGGCTCTTGGTTTTACAGGGGCCTACGCGTATAAGACCCTTGGTGAGATATTAGCGTTTAGAATGTAATCTGGAACTGGACACCGTAGATGGCGTACTTGCCCATGTTTGTGCTACCAGCACCATCTACTTTCACATCCCCATCATCATACCACATGACTTCTGGTCTCAGCCTGAAGCCCTTGGCCAAATCGATCGGGACACTTAAGCCGATCATCGAGGTCGTTGCCTCTGTGTTTGCACTCGTGACCGTCTCGTTCTTGGATTTCTGCCGTCCCCACATCACGTGGGGGGTAACAGGCCCGAATTTATATGAAAGATCAATCCAGCAAGAGTAGGTTTCTGCATCGTTAATCTGACCGTCGTCTTTAAGTCTGGCACTGGCCATACCACCGATAATGGATGGGCTGGTGCCGGCGAGACCGCGGCTGTTGCCCCAGTTTTGGCCATAGTTGAATTCCCCAGCGAACCCGAAGGGGCCAAAGCCAGCCTTGACACCTATGGAACCGATGTAGGTATCAACGGCGTCGTCAACGCCGTTATTCACAGTACCGATTTTGTCAATCGACCTGTGCTGATACAGGAAACCGGGATACAGAGCCACTGGGCCGACGTAAATCGGGACGCCAATATCAATCCTCGGGATCTTGGTATTGGTCTGATAGCCCTCACCTGTGGCACCACCACCCTCGGTACCGTTCCAGGGGCCATAGCTTCCACCGGCGAGCGTGCCGTTCGGGTCCACTAAGGCGATCTCGAGCCTTGCGACCTTACCAAACTTAAACGTACCTCTTACCTGAGCAAAACGGCCGGAGTAGAAATCACCGTAACCCACACCAATGATGTTGACAGATCCCGACCTTGTACCCAACAACTGTGACGGGTTCAGGGGTGAGAAGGGGGTTGTGGAGTGACCGGCCATGATCGTAAACATCGGGTTCACATCCCACCAGCCGTATGCGTGTCGAACCACAACACTGTAGTCATTGTCAGAGCTCGAGGATAGGGTATTTCCACCACCCTGGCCGACGCCAAACTCAATGTACATACCCACGTTGTCTTCATTGGTCCACCTGGCATAAAGGCGTGTAATATTGGGGACCTGAATGGCCGTGTTGGAAAAAGAATCGGGCCCCAGACCTCGCCACGCTGAATTGTTTTTATCCCTGTCAAGGTAATAGAAATCAGTAAATATAATACCACCGATCTTTACCTTTGCCATGACAGGCACTGAAAAAGCAACAAGCAGCAGGGCCGCCAGACCAATCACAAATAGTTTCTTCATTACTCTCTCCTCCTACAAAATTGTTTTTGGTTAACTTCTGTCACTCAAACTTTATTAACCCTTCAAAAAATAGTATGAGATTTATCGCCTCCTTTCCATAAAAAATTAAGATATTTGTGATTCGGAAATCACACAATATCCCTAAAACTTCAAACAAATTCTACGATCTTACCTATAATGACGGCCAATATTGTTAGCCTCGTTGGTACTTTTAGCAAGTTATAAGGGAAATGTCAAGCATTTTCTGACTCTAAGGCCATTTTCCCCATGCCCTCAACAAGAATGCGGAAAATTTCTTTGCATGCTTATATTTTGAGATAGTTTTTACACCAATTCACGCCAAAAGTCAAGAATAAAACTGGTCTTACGGGTCTTGACACACCATAGCTTTATGGGTATGTTGTATAAAAACTAATGTTAGGAGAAATTTTATGAAAGTTTTAGTAAGTGATCCGTTGTCCGATGTAGGAGTAGAGATTTTCCAGGAAACAGCCGGGATTGATGTAGACGTCAATACCGGGCTTACCCCTGAAGAATTGAAAGGGATAATAGGCCTTTACGAGGGCCTTGTTATCCGGAGCGCCACCAAGGTCACTCCCGACATCCTTGAATCGGCAGATCGGTTGAAGGTCATCGGTCGGGCAGGAATCGGCCTGGATAATGTGGATATACCCGCAGCAAGCCAGCGTGGAATCGTGGTCATGAACACCCCTGACGGGAACAGCATCACCACTGCCGAGCATACCATCGCCATGATCATGGCCCTGTCGAGAAATATCCCCCAGGCCACGGCGTCACTCAAGGACGGCAAATGGGAGAAGAAAAAGCTCAAAGGCCAGGAGCTTTTCAACAAGACATTGGGGTTGATCGGCGTAGGACATATCGGTCGGATCGTGGCCGACCGGGCCAAGGGGATGAAGATGAAGGTCATTGTCTATGACCCCTATATCAAACCGCAGAGCATTGAAAAGCTCGACCTTGAGCCTGTCTCCCTTGACACACTCTTAGACCGGGCCGACTATATTACCATCCACACGCCCAAGACAGAAGAGACAAACAACATGATCAATAAGGAGATCATCTCAAAGATGAAAAAGGGTGCAATGCTGATCAACTGTGCCCGGGGAGGAATTGTAAATGAGGATGATGTGTATGAGGCCTTGAAATCAGGCCATCTCGGGGGAGCGGCCTTTGACGTATTCGTGACCGAGCCGCCCGGAAAAACCAGCCTGATGGAACTGCCGAATTTCATCTGTACCCCTCATCTCGGAGCATCCACCAAAGAGGCCCAGGACAATGTGGCCAAGGACGTGGCCGAACAGATCATTTCGTACCTCCTTCATGGAACCGTGACAAACGCCGTCAATGTACCCAGTGTCAGCGCGGAACTGATGACGGTCCTGAGGCCCTATGTAACCCTCCTCGAAAGAATGGGTTTGCTCCAGGCCCAACTGACTGACAGCGCCCTGACAGGGGTACAGGTTCTTTACGCCGGGGTCATAACCGAGCATAATGTCTCCCCGCTGACCACTGCCATGCTCAAAGGGCTTTTGACGCCTATCCTTAAATATGATGTAAACTTTGTGAACGCCCCCTATATTGCCGCTGACAGGGGCATTGAAGTGGTGGAATCAAAGAGAGCTTCATCTGAGGATTTTGCCAGCCTTGTCAAGCTCACAGTAAAGAGCTTGGAGGGTGAAAATATCGTGTCCGGCACGATCTTTGGCAAAAGCCTGCCCCGAATTTTGCGAATTAACAATTTTTATCTCGAGGCGATACCCGAGGGACATATTTTGCTGATCCGCAATAAAAACACCCCGGGCGTGATAGGCCGGATTACCTCGGCCCTGGCCGGTCACAAGATTAACATAGGTCGCATGCAGGTGGGAGAGGAAGCGGAGAAAAAGCAGAATGTGGTTCTCATAACAACCGGATCCACTGTCAGCGATGAAATCCTTGAGGAACTCCGCTCACTGAAGAACGTTTTTTCAGCACGAAGGATTGAACTGTAGGAGATATATTATGTCAGAGGAAGAAAAGGGATTCATTATAAAGGACAGACGATCGTTTGATGACAAGGGTGAACCCAAAGAAAAGGACTCCACAGAGGACAAGGTAGAAGAAAAGGTAAAGGAGGAACCAAAAAAAGAGCCCCCGAAAAAGGAGGCCGAGACGCCTCCCCTGCCAGAGGTCAACTTCTCCTCCCTGATTCTAAGCCTGAGTTCTACTGCCTTCCTTCATTTCGGGGAAATCCCTGATCCCGGGACAGGGGAAAAAAGGAAGGACCTGGCCTTAGCCAAACATGCCATCGATACCATTGCCATGCTCAAAGAAAAAACCGAGGGGAACCTGGATGATCAAGAGAAGCGATTTATTGAAAACATCCTGACCGACCTCAGATGGCATTTTGTAAAGGCCAAGTAGCAGAGACAAGGAGATTCTCCATGAATTTTACTCGATCCGGCGCCACCTGGCAGAAGAGACTCTGTCTTATAACGTGGGCGCTTTTTTGTATAACGGTCGGTTTTGTCCTTACCACGCTGATCGATCCGGGCTCAGCGCCAATGGCCCGGACAAGCCCTCTTTTGCCTGGCGCCTCGGGGTCTTTTTCCGGATTGGTCAAAAAGGCGAGACCATCTGTGGTAAACATCAGCACCGTAATGACGGTAACGGGGAGGATGACCCACCCATTTACCTTTCAAGGCCCCTCCGGGCCAAACGACCCTCTAAGAGACTTCTTTGATCGGTTCTTCGGCGACCAGATGCCCAAGGGCTTCAAGCAAAAAAATCTCGGATCTGGTTTTATTATTGATGAAGATGGGTTCATCCTGACAAATAATCATGTTGTGGAGAAGGCCGATGAAATCAGCGTCAAGCTGGCAGGGGGGGGGAGCTTCAGTGCAAAAGTCATCGGCCGTGATCCCAAAACCGATTTGGCCCTTATCCGTATAGAAACAGATCAACAGCTCAGCCCGCTCCCCATGGGCGATTCCGACAAACTTGAGGTAGGCGATTGGGTTATTGCCATGGGAAACCCCTTTGGTCTTGATAACACGGTTACGGCTGGCATTGTCAGCGCCAAGTACAGGCATATCGGAGCCGGACCTTACGAGAATTTCATCCAGACCGATGCCTCCATTAATCCGGGAAACAGCGGAGGGCCTCTCCTGAACAGCGCCGGAGAGGTGATCGGAATCAATACTGCTATTTTCTCCGGGACCGGAGGAAGTATCGGCATCGGGTTCGCTATCCCGATCAACATGGCTAAACAGATCATAGCCCAACTAAAGGAGGGGAAAGTGGTCAGGGGCTGGTTAGGCGTTATGATACAAAAAATTACCCCCGACCTGAAGGCCAAACTCAATTTAAAGAACGCAAATGGGGCCCTGGTTGCGGACGTCACCCCTGGGGGGCCCGCTGAAAAGGCCGGCATCAAACGCGGAGACGTTATCGTCTCCTTTAATGGCAAAAAAATCAATGAAATGAAAGAGTTGCCCTATATCGTAGCCTCCACACCCATAGGCGCAACAGTGCCCGTCGTGGTCATTAGGAAAGGCCAGGAGCAGGTCTTTAAGGCCGGAGTAGGGGAGCTGAAGGACGAGGAAGAAAAGGGCTTTGAAAAAAGCAGCGCAAAACAACAATTTGGCATGAAAGTGGAAGAGGTCACACCACAGCTGGCAAAAGAGTTCGGCCTGTCGGAAACAACCGGTATCCTGATCGCGCAAGTCGACAACAATTCGCCTGCCGCAGAAGCCGGCCTTAAGCCGGGAGATATCATCTTAGAGGTTGACCAGGCTCTTGCCAAGACCCCAGCAGACTTCCTTGAAAAAACTAAGGGCTACAAGAAGGGAGACACCATTCTCTTTCTGATCAAGCGAGGGAACTCCACCCTGTATCTTACATTGAATATTGACGAATGAAAATTTATATGGCCGCAAAAAGGCGCAAAATTCACAAAAATTGAGCTTGAAATGTAGTAAAATGAGGAAGTTATAAGCAAGACAAATTGAAAATTGAACTTTTTACGAAACCATCAAGATTGAAGATGTAAGGAAAGGTCTTCTGTCTGACTTACCAATAATCCATGAGGTCATTCCAAGACGGCTCACCAGCCTTTTTCCCTAATCCGCCCTGAGGCACTGGTCATTACATCTCCTTAACATGCTATGGAAACAGAGTCGCCACCCAAAGTATCATCCAGCAATATTCAATATTCAATCCTCAATGTTCAATCCTCAATCCACTGGGCTCCTGCCAAACTCAATCTCCGATTAAAAATCACGGGCCGCAGACCCGATGGATACCACGATTTAGTCTCAATCATGGTGCCTGTAAGCCTCTATGACCGGATTGAACTCCAAACAACTTCTCGCAACCTAATCACGATATCATGTGAGGGTTTTTCAGCGCCCGCTGACAAAGAGAACCTTGCCTGCCGAGCGGCACAGGCCTTTTTTGCTCACACCGGGATTGACCATGGACTTTCGATAAAACTGACAAAGAATATCCCGGTTGCAGCCGGTTTAGGCGGTGGCAGCAGCGATGCAGCATGCGTGCTCAAGGCCTTAAACCAAATATGGTCATGCCCGCTTTCGGTAAGAGAGTTAGCCGGATTGGCTCTCGGCCTGGGAGCAGATGTCCCATTCTTTCTGAGCGAGAAACCATGCATAGTTAGGGGGATCGGTGAAATCTTGGAACCGATTGAAAATTGGCCGGAATTATGGTATGTTATCGTGACGCCACCGATCAGAGTTTCCACCGCTTGGGTCTATGGCAACCTTGATTGGTCACCATCAGAAAGCACAGGGGGATTAGAGTTGACAAAAGATGAATATCAGTATATAATTATTAATTTAAAGAAAAATGCGTTTGTGATTGGTCGCATTCTGGATAATGATTTAGAGAGGGTTACCGCTTCCCGTTTCCCTGCAATAGAGGATATAAAAAGGGCTTTAATGAATTCAGGGGCCAATGGGGTCTTGATGTCAGGCAGCGGGCCGAGTGTCTTCGGGGTTTTTGAATCAAAAGATCGGGCCCGCCAATCAAAAACAGATTTGACCTCCCTTGATATTGGAGATATTTTTTTGGCAGAAGGTCTTACCTGATTCCCGATTTGAGACCTTTGACACTGATCTATGGCCTCTATACTGGGGTGTCGTCAAGTGGTAAGACACGGGCCTTTGGAGCCCGCATTCGGAGGTTCGAATCCTCCCACCCCAGCCATTTTCATTTTTTGTGAATCTTGCGCCTTTTTGCGGCTTCATCTTTTTTGAGGATTAAATTTGAACCAGGAGATAAAACTTTTCGGTGGCAACTCAAATCCTGCCTTGACCCTTGAGGTATGTGAATACCTTGGAATCAAACCGGGCAAGATCCTGGCAAAAACCTTTAGCGACGGAGAGACCCAGGTAGAAATTGGGGAAAACATAAGGGGGCGGGACGTATTTGTAGTTCAATCCACCTCCACCCCTGTCAATGACAACCTTATGCAGCTCTTGATCATAATGGATGCCATGAGAAGGGCATCCGCCGAACGAATCACCGCGGTGATCCCCTATTACGGTTATAGCCGGCAGGACCGAAAGGTGAAGCCGAGGGTCCCGATCAGCGCCAAACTTGTTGCCGATCTGATCACGGTAGCAGGCGCAAACAGGGTGGTATCAATGGATCTGCATGCAGGGCAGATCCAGGGCTACTTTAACATCCCGGTTGACAACATCTTTGCCGCCCCGATCTTGCTCAAATATATACAAAACAATCTCCAGGACGATCTGGTTATCGTTTCACCGGATGCCGGCGGTGTGGAAAGGGCCCGTGCCTTTGCCAAGCGTCTTGCCGCATCCCTGGCCATTATAGACAAAAGACGCGAAGCCCCTAATATCGCTGAGGCAATGAACATCATCGGTGAAGTAAAAGGCAAAACCGCTATCATCTTAGATGATATGGTTGACACCGCAGGCACCTTGACCCAGGCCGCGATGGCGCTCAAGGAGAGAGGCGCAATCAAGATACACGCCTGCTGCACCCATGCGATCCTGTCGGGGCCAGCCATTGAAAGAATAGAAGCCTCACCCATTAACAGCCTCGTCATAACCAATACCATTCCCCTGAATGACAAGGCCAAGGGGTGCCAAAAAGCCGTCGTTCTGTCGATAGCAGAACTCTTAGGGGAAACCATCAAGAGAAGTCACAGCTCTCATTCAGTGAGCACTTTATTTGTTTAGACGTCGAAAACGCCTGGAGGAATCAGGCGTTTTTCATTTGTGAAAAATTTTATTAATACCGGAGGGATCAAATGCTTCAATTAGCAGTCGCTGCCCATGTTAGAGAAAATAGAGGAAAAGGGGCAGCCAGAAAATTAAGGAAAAACATGCAGTTGCCAGCCATTTTTTATGGGCCTGCAACTGAGTCGATTATGTTGACCGTGGATTACCCTGAACTTACGCGTATTACAAAACAGGGCAAAGGCGAAAACATCATTCTCGATCTTCAAATCAAATCAGACCATGGGGAAGAAACCAGGAAGGCAATGCTTAAAGATCTCATGGTTGATCCTGTTAACGGCGTCTATCTTCATGCCGACTTCTACGAAATCTCCATGGACAAGGAGATTACCGTAGACATCCCCGTCACCCTTGTTAATACCCCGATAGGTGTAACAGAAGAGGGAGGGTTTCTTGAGACTATCCGAAGAGAGCTTACCGTCTCCTGCCTTCCCGACAAGTTAATAGCCTCCTTAGAGATCGATGTATCTGGGTTGGAGATAGGGGACACGATTCATATCCGTGACATCGAGCTTCCAGAAGGGATCACCTGTTTAGAAGAGGGCGATCTAACCGTTGCCGTCGTTTCCGCACCTGGTGGAGGAATAGAAGAAGAGGAAGAAGGGCTTGAAGAAGGAATCGAGGAAGAAACTGCTGAATCAGAAGAAGAAACTGCCGAAGAATCAAAAGAAGAAAAGAAAGGGGGTGAACAGTAACACAAAGATTTGCGCTTGATTGTGGGCCTCGGTAATCCCGGGCCGGAATATGGGAATTCGAGACACAACACAGGTTTCAAGGTTATCGACCTGTGGTGCAGGGATCTGGGGCTGCCACTGAACAGCCGCCGTTTCCGTGCAAAACATATTCGGTCGGCATTCCGGGGAAATAATATCATTCTTCTTTGCCCCCTGACCTTTATGAACCTGAGCGGTGAATCGGTCAGGGCCTGTG
>CAZFSF010000004.1:0-38927 GCA_964522045.1 uncultured Desulfobacteraceae bacterium | reverse complement strand
TGGGAAACTGCATTGAGCTTCGGCATGCGCCGTTTATGCTGTGGATAAACGACCTCTCGGCCCCCGGGCGATTGTTTCACTTTGCCTTTAAGATCCCGTTTATGTCTCCGCCCTATGGAATTCCCGTTTTGACCCTCTTGATGGGCGCATCTATGTTCTTACAGCAAAAAATGACGCCTACTCCGGGCGATCCCACTCAGGCCAAAATTATGATGTTTTTACCCATTATTTTTACGTTTATGTTTATCAACTTCCCTTCCGGTCTTGTTCTTTACTGGCTAATTAACAATATCCTTTCTATAGGCCAACAGTACCGAATTCACAAGAAACCGGCATAATATCTGGAGGACAATCATGGAAACCTATGAATTTGAAGGAAAAAACGATGAGGACGCCATTGAAAATGCGTGCCGCCAACTCAATCTTTCGAGAGAGGCGTTCGATATCGAGATCGTTGAACCTGGATCAACAGGGATTTTTGGCTTAGTAGGCGGCAGAAAAGCCAAGATCAGAGTCTCTTTTGCCAAAAAGGAACCCGAACTACCCGAGGAGGAAATGGGAATTGCTGTTGTAAAAGAGGTATCATTATCAGGAGAAGAAAACGGTGTTGCCGTTGCAAAAGAGGCGTTGGAAAATATCCTGGCCCTCATCCCTATGGAAGGAATCTCGGTCCTCGCTCAACAGGTTGATGGCACAATAAATCTGAGCATTGAGGGAGATAAATCCGGCCTTCTAATAGGAAGGAAAGGGAGGACTCTGGATGCCCTTCAGTTTATAGTAAATAAGATCGTAAACAAATCGCTCGAAAAAAGGACCCGCGTCCTTGTCGATTCGGAGAACTATCGTCAGAGGAGGGAAGATTTCCTGGTTCAAATGGCCTTGAGAATGGGTGACAAAGCAAAAAAGATCAGGAAACCGGTTGCCACCAACCTTCTTAATCCTCACGACCGGAGGATTGTGCATCTTGCCCTCAGGGATGATGATGAATTAGGAACCAAGGGGCGAGGAGAAGGTGCCTTGAAAAAGGTGATCATTATCCCTAAGCAATATAGCTCTTCAAGATCACCGAAAAAGGAGAATTGATCCCGCGATGCGCGGGATTGAATTTGAAACTGGGAAAAACAGAAACATGTAAATGTGTTATCTAATTTCCAATTTCAAGTTTCGGCATCCTGAATTAGGCAAGAAATATATGACTTCCTAAAAAAGTGTAAGCCGATAAATGAAGGATGCCATTGCATCACATAATATCGAAGTAAAGTAGCCGCGGGGGGTTCGTTTTTCACATGTCTCCTGACCAGGATACCATCGCCGCCATAGCCACCCCGATTGGCCAGGCAGGCATCGGCATCATACGTGTAAGCGGCCCCCTTTCGTTTGAAATCGCCGGAAAGATCTTCAGGCCTAAGAACCCCACGCCTCTCCTCAGAAGCCACCATCTCTACTTGGGGCATTTATTAGAACCATCCTCTGAAAACGCCATTGATGAAGTTCTGCTCTCCTTTATGAGGGCCCCCCGTACATATACTCAAGAAGACGTCCTTGAAATCAACTCCCACAGCGGATACGCACTCCTTTCCAAAATTCTCGAGATCCTTTTAGGTCAGGGCGCAAGGTTGGCCACCCCCGGAGAATTTACACTTCGGGCATTTCTAAACGGGAGGATCGACCTGACGCAGGCTGAAGCGGTCATCGATATCATCAATTCCCAGTCAGAAAGAGGGCTTTATTTGGCCTCGCAACAGGTCCGGGGGGCGTTTAAAGAGGAAATCGAAGGCTTGAGGCAAAAGGCTATCAATATCCTTGCGCGGGCAGAGGTGGCAATCGATTTTCCGGAAGAGGAAACTGATCTGGTTTTTAGAGAGGAGGGAACAAAGGGAATAAACGAAGACCTACTCAAGCCTATTGAAGCCCTGATAGCGGCCCATGAAAGCAGGATCTGGGTGGACGGCATCAATACCGTCATTGCAGGCCGGGTCAATGCGGGCAAGTCAAGTCTCTTGAATCGCCTCCTGAACGAACAACGAGCCATTGTGGCCCCCATACCCGGAACCACGAGGGACATTATCGAATCTACCATAAATATTGAAGGGATACCACTCAGGCTCATGGATACTGCGGGCTTCCGGAGGGTAAATGACGAGGTGGAAAGGCTTGGAATCAACTTGACTAAACAGAAGTTGAAGGAGTCAGACTTCGTGTTGATTGTCATTGACCAGAGCCGTCCCTTGGGTCAGGACGATCTGGATACTATCCTGCAATCCAAAGGAAAGAAGGCCTTGATAGTTATGAACAAGATCGATTTGCCCTCCAAACTCGGTCAGAGGGCAGATTCCGAAGCGCTTTCTCTTTTCCCTTCAGTCAAGATTTCAGCCCTTACCGGCCAGGGGCTCGATCAACTGAAAAAGGCGATGAAGGATTGTATCTTTGAAGGCCGGATAGATACGACGTCCTCTATTGCTGTCCCCAACCTGCGGCATCGGCACGCCCTCTACAATGCGCTTCAGTTTTTCAAGGATGCGGAACACAGAACAAGAGAGGAGGCACCGATGGAAGTTATCGCCTTAGAACTTCGAAGCGGACTCGACGCCTTGGGAGGAATCACGGGGGTAACCACAAGTGAAGACGTCTTAGACAGTATATTCAGTCAATTCTGTTTGGGGAAGTGATCTCAATCTCCAAAGTATTCCTTGACCTGTTTGATAGCGCAATATTTCCCACACATGGTGCAGACATCATCCTCTGAAGGGGGATTCTGTTCGCGGTACTTTCGCGCCTTTTCGGGATCAATTACCAGTTTCATCTGGGTTTCCCAATCCAAGTTCTTTCTTGCAACCGCCATTTGCCTGTCTCTTTCGATGGCGATTTTGTTCCCCTTTGCAATATCAGCCGCATGGGCCGCAATCTTTGTGACCACAACCCCCTCTCTTACATCATCTACACTTGGCAGACAGAGATGCTCTGAAGGGGTCACGTAACAGAGAAAATCGGCGCCTGCCGCCCCGGCCAAGGCACCGCCTATGGCACAGGCCACGTGATCATACCCCGCTGCAATATCAGTGACTAAGGGGCCCAAAACGTAAAAAGGGGCGTGGTGGCAAAGTTTTTTCTGAAGTATGATGTTAGTCTCAATCTGATCTAATGGGACATGCCCGGGGCCTTCAATCATCACCTGCACATCCCTTTCCCAGGCGACTTTAGTGAGGTGTCCGAGAGTCATTAACTCATGGATCTGCGCCCTGTCGGTGGCATCTGCCAAACACCCGGGCCTTAACCCATCCCCGAGACTGAGTGTCACGTCATATTTATAGGCTATATCAAGAAGTCTGTCATAGTTCTCGTAAAGCGGGTTTTCCCTGTCATGATGCAGCATCCAGGTGGTCAGAAAGGCCCCGCCCCTGCTTACAATATCGGTAGTTCTTCCCTGATTTTTCAACATCTCCAAGGCCGATCTCGTTAGACCGCAATGAACGGTGATGAAATCAACCCCGTCCTGGGCCTGTTTTTCAATCACTTCAAATATTTTATCCACACTCAGATTGATCAACCCGCCCTTCTCTTCCACGGTCTCTACGACGGCCTGATAAATAGGAACGGTTCCCACAGGAATAGTCGATTTCTCTAAGATGTTTTTCCTGCAGAGATCAATTTGTCTCCCGGTTGATAGGTCCATAATGGAATCTGCGCCGGCTTCTAATGAAACCCTTAGCTTAGCCACCTCATCTTCAAGGACGGATTTGTCAGAAGAGGTCCCAATATTGGCATTCACCTTTACAAAAAGTCCTTCTCCAATACCGCATGGCACCAATCGATCATGTCCCGGATTGGCCGGAATCACCACCCTACCCTCTGCCACCTGGCCCCTGAGCCATTCCACAGTCACATCTTCTTTTAGCGCCACTGCTTCCATCTCCGGTGTAGTAACGCCTGATCTTGCCTGTTTTAACTGAGTCATCTATAAATTCTCCCACTCTTATGAAAGTTTAGCATAAAAAGCCACCTTCTCTCACCCTGTCCACTGAAGCACGTGGGTATAATGATTTGTGGGGCCGTGCCCTGAGCCCAGATCAAGACCCAATTCAATGGCCCGGGTAATGAACTTCTTGGCCCGCCCTACCGCCTTTGATACCGTAAGACCCTGGCCCAAAAAGGTAGCCAGCGCCGCCGAAAAGGCGCACCCTGTTCCATGTGTGTTCCGGTGTCTCAAACGAGGGGCCTCGAAGGTCTGAAAATTCTCCCCGTCAAAGAGCACGTCCACTGCATCGCCTGCCAGGTGCCCGCCTTTGACCAGCACAAACCGGGGGCCCATCCGGAGGATTTTTCTGGCTGCCTCTTTCATGCCATTAAGGTTCTCCACGGGGAACCCGCAGAGTTCAGACGCCTCGGAAAGATTGGGAGTCACCACATGGGCCAGCGGGAAGAGAGCCTCCTTAACTGTAATCCGTGCATCTTCGGATAAAAGCGTATCCCCGCTTTTCGCCACCATGACCGGGTCAACCACCAAATGTCCAATCCTGTACCGCCTCAACTCATCGGCAACCGTCAAAACAATCTCAGGGGTGGATAGCATCCCTGTCTTCACCGCATCTGCACCAAAGTCGGAAAGGACCGACTCTATCTGCAGTCTGATGAAATCAACGGGTACGGAATGAACGCCCTGCATACCTACTCTGTTTTGAGCTGTGAGGGCGGTTATTGCGCTCATACTGTAACTACCCAGCACGGTGATGGTCTTCAAATCCGCCTGAATCCCCGCGCCGCCTCCGGAATCAGAACCGCCGATGGTCAATATCCGCTTCATCCGCCACCTCTGACCTTCTGAAAACGCCCGATTGAACGCTGAACCTCTGAACCGAGGTTCTATCATATCCCGCAAAAAAGCCGCTTTCACCAGGGAGAAAGCGGCTCTAAAGGCCCTCTAAACACGAATAACGCCTAAACTCGGTAATCGCGCCGCTTTCCTACGCTGGTATTAGCCAGTTCAGGTTCTAAGGGTTGCAGGATGTCGGTCCAGCTCTCAGAGAAACCACCCCTAGCGACGTATAATAAGTTACTTATTCCACTAAAAAATGTCAAGGTATATTCTTAACCCGGTTAAACCAAAACTAAATTGAAGATTGACGATTTAAGGAAAAACATTGGAGAAGTGAAAACCGGTTTGGAAAAATAGCAATAAGATAGAAAAGGAACAGATCAATAGTTATTGCTGGAGGCGCAGGCGAAGTCGGCAGGTGATTAAGTTTCGGATTTGGTTCTCCGCGTACGGCGGATCAGGGTCAGGAACATGCTGGAAGATTTTCCAGGATAATGCGCCTCAGGTCTCTTAATTTATAGGGTTTTTGCAGGAGGGCGAAGGCCATATCTTCTTTTAATACTCTTTGAGCCCTGGAATCATCGGGATTGCCTGTTAGTACCAGAATCTTGGCTTCCGGATCAAAAGCCTTGATTTCACAGGAAGACTCATAACCATCCATAACAGGCATTTCAATATCCATGAGGACAAGGTCAGGCGATAATGTCTTGTATTTTTCAAGGCCTTCCAGTCCATTAGACGCCCGATCAACCTTGTCATAGCCTTCCATAATTTAACATTCGTGATCACCGAAACATGGCGAATTTTCAGTAGCATGAATCACTTTTAAACAATTTGACCCGAGGTTGGGAGGAGGACTATAAAGAAACGTCTAAGATATCCCAGCAAGTTCTTATACGAAAAAGGTGATCTTGAAGGCCATTTTATTTCTAAGAACGATGCAAATCTAAAGGAGGTGATCTATGGAACCTATCTTGGATTGGGGCGTTAAGGTAGTGCTTTGGCTTCAGCAGTCCAGCCCTTCCTTAGATCTACCATTTAGAATCTTAACGTTTATGGGAAATGAGGGGTTTTTCATCTTTGTCCTGCCATTTATATACTGGTGCGTCGACAGGCGCACCGGGGTCAGGCTATCTATTCTGTTCCTTTTCTCTGCCTATGTTAACTCTGCGGCAAAAGTTTTTGCATGTCAACCCAGGCCTTTCCAATATGACAGCAGGGTAAAGCAAATAGCCAGCGCTGGAGGCGGCGGATTTCCCAGCGGCCACACTCAGGGAACCCTGGTCTTCTGGGGCTACCTTGCGTTACGTTTCAGACGACCATTGCTATGGGTGATTGCCGGTGCACTAATCGTATTAATTCCTCTTTCACGCCTCTTCTTGGGAGTTCATTTCCCTACTGATCTCTTGGGCGGTTACCTTATAGGAGCGATACTTCTGTTGCTCTATCTCTGGTCTGACCCAAGAGTTGAAACTTGGCTTGTTACAAAAGGCATTATCTGGCAGATTTGTGCAGCATTAGTTGTGCCTTCCCTGATGATTTTCTTCTGCCCCGGTCAAGGGAAATACGGCATTGGCTCCGCAGCGACGCTGATGGGAATGGGAATGGGATTCATATTTGAGCGCCTCTGGGTGGGTTTTGAATGCCATGGTCTTTGGAGAAAGCGACTATTGTGTTTCCTTTTGGGCATGGGAGTGCTTCTTCTGCTTCGCTCAGGATTGCGCGCATGTTTATCCGGACTTGAGCCGGAGTCGTTTTTTCGTTTTGTTCGTTATGCTCTGATGGGTCTCTGGTGCGGGTTTGGAGCGCCATGGACTTTCCTGAAATTAGGAATGATAGACAAGAAACAGGGGTAGCTGAGGAGAAAGGATCGCCTTGAATCGATCATTTAGGATGGAACCGGGAAAGGCTATCAGCATAAAAAGCGCTGATTTTTCATTGACAAACATAGTGTACTGCATTATTGATTTATTCATAACAATTCCTTGGGTTCTCCCGCACCATGTGCGGGGATCTTCAACAGGGGTCAAAGGTTGTTGGACTAAAAATAATCAGAGAAGACTAAGACATGAACAGAAAGATTTTGTTGGCAGGTTGTTTAATCATAGGGCTTATGTTGCTCTCCTTCAAAACCGGATTTGCAGAGGAACCAAAAAAGATTTTACCCGTTGAAGCATATGATATGCTCAATACGGTTCCGGACACCTTTCTCATCGATGTCAGGACAAGGGCAGAGTATCAGCTTGTGGGACATCCGATCAACGCCTATCTGTTTCCTTACATGTCTATGAGTAATAAACTGAGGAAAAAAAACGAGAAATACGAGTATGGAATCAACGCTAAGAATAAGGCGTTTATAGAGGAGATAGGCAAAGTTTTCAAGAAAACAGACAACTTGCTTATTATCTCCCGTGACGGAACGCGAAGTGCATTTGCTGCAAAGGAGCTCATTAATGCTGGCTTCAAAAAGGCCTATGACGTGGAAAACGGCTTTGAAGGGCCTGAGTTTCCCTTTTTTAAAGACAGTAACAAGCAGAAATTCTACCGCCAGTTAGCAAAAAGAAATAAGATTAACGGCTTTAACCAAAGACGACATTATGGTTGGCAGTGGTGGGGGCTCCCGTGGACCTACGAGATAGATCCCAAGTTCATCTATCCCCCCGATCTGAAGCCATCTAAAAAGAAATAGGGAGGACGACAATGAGTTCTGAAGAGTTTATCCAGCTTATGAAACAGGTGGAAGAAAAGGGAATCGGTTGGGAAGCCATAGAGGAAAAAACAAAGGCGTCGCATCAGGTTTTGGACCTTTATGCCAATTCCGGTCCTGTTCCAGTTACCATAACAAACAGTTTAAAGAAGCTTTTGGAAGATCCACCTGAATAATACAAAGTTAATTTTGTGTAATATTGACAAATCAGTAAAAGGTAAAACGCCTGCAGGCTATAAACTTGGGCCTTTTATTTCACAACATACAGGCTTTTTATCTCACTTTGCATTTTACGGGGAATCCCTGAATTCGGGATCTCTCAATTCCTAAATTTACCCCGTAGAGAAAGATTCCCCTGAGGGAGGGCCTTTCCGGGGCTTCAATTCCGGTTTACCCGGATTAGATATGACTGAAAGGAGAAATAAGGATGGCTGATTTATTACATGTAACTGACGGAAATTTTGACGAGGAAATCGTAAAGGCAGATATCCCGGCAATGGTTGATTTCTGGGCGGAGTGGTGCGGTCCCTGCAAGATGGTCGGACCGACCGTGGAAGCATTGGCAAAGGAATATGAAGGCAAGGTAAAGATTGCTAAAATGAATGTTGATGAAAACCGTGAAACCCCTGCCAAGTTCGGCATCAGAAACATCCCCACACTTATTCTTTTCAAAAACGGCGAGGTTGCCCAAACAATTATCGGCGCCCATCCCAAAAGCCACCTTGAAGAGGAATTGAAAAAATTATTGTAGGCTATGCGGCATCCTTCATTTAAACTAATAAGGTTTATACAATGGTTTCTTGCCGGAATATGTATCCTCTTTTTATTCAGCGGCTGTGCCCTGTGGAATGACTTGTTTGGCGAAGAGGAATCAACTCCAGCCGAACTCATGAGCGACGGGATGGAGGATTTTAACGATGGTAAGTTCGAAGCTGCCACGGAAATCTTTCAAAAAATAAAGGACCGGTATCCTTACAGTAAATTCGCCATCAAGTCTGAGCTCAAGATGGCTGACGCCCTCTACGAAAGAGATCTTTTTGATGAGGCCTATGACGAATATACGGAGTTTGAAAAGCTCCACCCTAAGAATCCGAGCATTCCGTATGTTCTTTTTCAAAAGGGGATGTGCCATTTTAGCCGGGTGAAAACCATTGACAGGACTCAGTCTTTCACACATAAGGCACAGGAAGAGTTCGAACGACTAATCAAGAGATACCACAAGAGCTCCTTTGCAGAACGAGCGCGGAGGAAGGTGAGAGAGTGCTATATAAGACTGGCCGAGCATGAAGTATATGTGGGCAATTTTTACTTTAAAATGGAGAAATATCAGCCTGCCATGCACAGATACCTCTATCTTATCGAACACTACCCCGACGTGGGGCAATATTATGAGGCCCTTGAAAAGGTCAAGATATGCAAAGAAAAACTCGCTGAACAGAAAGAAAACGAAATGTCATGGTGGGGACGGCTTAAGAGTTCCGTTTTCGATTAGAGAATAAAGGGCCTCAAAGGCCTCGCCCAATTTTTCCGGTTGATTTCCTCCACCCTGTGCCATGTCAGGCCGGCCCCCTCCCTTTCCCCCCACAATGCCTGATAATTCCCTTATAATATCCCCGGCATGGAAGTTTCCTCTCAACTCCTTGGTCACCAGACAGGTCAACATCGCCTTCCCCTCAATCCCTGCGCCCAAAAGGACAATGCCTGAGCCAAGTTTATCCTTTATGCGGTCTCCGGATTCCCGGAGGTCTTTTGGAGAGCCGGCCTCAACTTCTCGTGCAATTACCTTAACCCCATTTATCTCTCTAATCCCGGTCAAAAGATCCTCAGATTTGTTGGTTAGAAGCTTGGCCTTGAGGGATTCAACCTCTCTTTCCTTCTCCTTCAGTTCCATTAGCAGCCGTTCAATCCTTTTTTCCACCTTATCCGGCCCTGTCCTGAGAAGCGAGGCCGATTTTCTCAGCCCATTATCTCTTTCTAAGGTATACTGAAGTGCGGCTTCGCCTGTCAGGGCCTCGATCCGGCGGACATTGGCTGCAACCGCGCTTTCATGCAGGATGCGAAAGAGGCCGATATCCCCTGTCCGTTTCGTGTGAGTTCCTCCACACAACTCCATACTGACCCCGTCGCCAATCTGAACAAGCCTGACCATATCGCCATACCTCTCTTCAAAGATGGCCATGGCACCTGTTTTCATGGCCTCTTCTTTGGACATCACCAAGGTCTGGACCACGATGTTATCACGGATATGCCTGTTGACGAGTTGTTCAATCTCCGTCAAACTCTCTTGAGAAACCTGCGTAAAATGGCTGAAGTCAAATCGGAGCCTGTCAGGAGATACCAAAGACCCGGCCTGCTTGACATGATCACCCAATACTTCTCTAAGGGCGGCATGAAGGAGGTGTGTGGCAGTATGGTTGTTGGCTGTAGCGCCCCGTTTTTCACGCTCAACCTGTGCATTGAGTGTGTCCCCGACCATAATCGTTCCAATCTCAATATTGCCCCTGTGAACGATAAGGTCCTGCCCGTGTTTAAGGGTGTGTGTCACCCTGAATCTTGAATCCTCATCAAATAGCCTGCCGATATCACCCACCTGGCCTCCTGATTCGGCATAGAAGGGCGTTTGGTCTAACACGATTTCCGCCTGTGCCCCCGCGTCAACCGAACCGGCCTCTTCTCCTCCCACTATTAATGCGATAACCTCAGCCTCTGATTCAACGGACTCATATCCTAAAAAGCGTGTGGCAAGGCCTTGGGCCAAGAGCCCGCGAAAGGCCTCAGGGATCTTTTCTTCCCCGCTCCCCTTCCATGATTCCTGAGAAAGTTGCCTCTGTCTGGACATTGCTCGATGATAACCGTCCATATCGACTGCCATTGCTTCATCACGAGCCACGTCCTCTACCATATCCACGGAGAGGCCATAGGTGTCATAAAGCTTGAAGGCCACCTCCCCGGGGATGGTGTCTACCCTCTTTGCCTTTAAGTCTCTGATCTCTTCATTGAGCACCTTCATACTGTAGGTTAGGGTGTCGGCAAAACGTCTTTCCTCATTATCCACCACTCCCTCGATAAGCCCCTTTGCCTGGACAAGCTCCTTGTAGTCCTGGCCCATAATTTCAATGACCTTAGTGCATATGGATCGAAGAAACATCTCTCTAAGATCAAGCGCCTGGCCATAGCGGATGGCCCTGCGGATAATGCGCCTCAGCACATAGCCCCTTCCCTCGTTCGAAGGAATGATCCCGTCGCCGATCAGGAAAGAAATCGATCGTGCATGATCGGAAATAACACGGAAGGCCACATCCTGCCTTTCATCATCGCCGTATCGCTTTTGAGAGACCTCTTCTATGCGTAAGAAGATATCCCTGAAAAGATCTGTATCATAATTGGATAGTACTCCCTGAACCACCGCTGTAATCCTTTCCAAGCCCATCCCCGTATCAATATTCGGCTTGGGGAGAGGTGTGAGCTTACCCTCCTGATCCCGGTCAAACTGGGTAAAGACCAGGTTCCAAAGTTCTAAGTACCTGTCGCAGTCACACCCCGGCGCACAACCGGGCCGGCCGCATCCCAAGGAAGGGCCCTGATCAATATGGATCTCTGAACATGGTCCGCAGGGGCCCGTATCTCCCATAGCCCAGAAGTTATCTTTTTCCCCCAACCTCACGATCCGATCCGACGGTATCCCGATTTTTTCTTCCCATATTTTGTAAGCCTCGTCATCATCCTTGTAAACAGAGACATGTAACCTTTCAGCAGGGAGATTATAGCCTTCGGTCAGCAGTTCCCACCCCCACTCGATCGCCTCCTCCTTAAAATAGTCCCCAAAGGAAAAATTTCCCAACATTTCAAAGAAAGTATGGTGTCTCGGGGTGTGCCCGACATTTTCAAGATCGTTATGTTTGCCGCCGGCGCGTACGCACTTCTGGGACGTGGCAGCCCTGGAATAGCCCATCTTTACTTCCCCAAGAAAGGCCCCCTTGAACTGGACCATCCCGGCATTTGTAAATAACAGGGTGGGATCGTCCCGTGGGATAAGCGAAGCGCTGTCAACAATCCGGTGTCCATGGTCCTTGAAATAGTCCAAAAACCTCTTTCTGATCTCTCTAAAATTCATTATGTACACCTTAAGCAGATTCGCCTTCCTCTTCCCCTCTCGTTAGCCCTGTCTTTTCAAGGATAAGTCCGGCGATTTTGTCTCTGATGTCTATATTTTCGGCTAAGAAACGTTTAACGTTCTGTCTACCCTGACCAATCCGGTCTTCCCCAAAAGAGTACCATGCCCCGCTCTTCTCCACAATGTCCAAAGAGACGCCCAGGTCAAGGATGTCACCCTCCTTCGAAATCCCCTCTCCATAAATTATATCAAATTCGGCATCTTTGAAAGGGGGGGCCACTTTGTTCTTCACCACTCGCACCCGGGTCCTGTTTCCAACTATCTGGTCGCCATCCTTGATGGCGCCAATCCGCCTGATATCCAAGCGCTGGCTCGAATAGAACTTTAAAGCATTCCCCCCCGTGGTGGTCTCCGGGCTGCCGAACATGACGCCGATCTTCATCCTGATCTGGTTAATGAAGATAACGCAGGTGTGTGATTTATTGATGGTTGCGGTGAGTTTCCTCAGGGCCTGTGACATTAGCCTGGCCTGGAGCCCCACGTGGTGATCGCCCATTTCTCCCTCAATCTCGGCCCGCGGCACCAATGCTGCCACGGAATCAATGATCAGGACGTCAATAGCACCGCTCCTGACAAGAATCTCGGTGATATCCAGGGCCTGCTCCCCCGTATCCGGCTGTGAAACCAAAAGACTGTCCACATCCACACCTAATTTCCTGGCATAAGTTACATCGAGGGCATGCTCTGCATCCACAAAGGCCACAGCTCCCTCTTTTACCTGGGCCTCGGCGGCTATATGGAGGGCTAAGGTAGTTTTCCCCGAAGATTCCGGTCCAAAAATCTCGATCACCCTCCCGCGTGGAACACCGCCAATCCCAAGCGCTAAATCGAGAGCAAGAGATCCTGTGGAGATAGCAGGTATGTCGATCAGCTTTTCCTCTCCCATTTTCATAATGGATCCGCGGCCAAATTGTTTCTCTATCTGAGAAATGGCCTGTTCAATAGCCCTGTCTCTTTCCATAGGAACCCCTCCCTAAAAGTTAGGTGTGCAGAATTGTCTAAAATCCTCGAGTTTCAACGCTTTCCAGTCAAGGACCATTCCTTCAATTTGGAATAAACCGCCCCCCCTTGCCTTAAATCGCTCTTAAACAAAATAAGCTCTTCAATTGTACGGTCAGGGCTTGTCAGGTCATGATATTTTGACAAAAGATCATCCAAGTGTATCCCGGATCTCGCACCCTTCCGGAATCTTCCGAGTGTCAGATGAGGATTAAAACGCCGCTTCTCCTCCTTAATCCCGAAAAGCCTCAGCCCTTTCTGTAAATCATCTCTGAAATAGCCCATGCGATCAATCGCGCCATCAAGCCCGATCCAGAGCACTCTCGGGTTGCGCCTGCTGCCAAAGAGACCGAGCCCCTTTATTTCGATACTGAAAGGCCCATATCCCTGGCAGACTTCCTTTACAGTGTCCTGGATCGGCTTGATCTGTTCTTCCTGTACGTTCCCCATAAAGACAATTGTGAGGTGGATGTTGGTCACATTAACCCAGCGGACATTCAGGGGCAACTTTCTGACATCCTCGGATACCGCCATGATAATTCTTTTGATATCAACGGGCAACTCAAATGCCAGAAAGGATCGGATCGCCATTTAAATACCTTCTAACACAGTCCAGGGTCATCACTGAGGCGTTCAGTTTGATCTGCTTTCGTCGACCCCAAAAGCGATATCTCCTCGAAAAAACCTCTTCCCCACTGCAGAGACCTATATAGACTGTCCCGACCGGTTTATCCTTGCTGCCCCCGTCAGGACCTGCAATCCCCGTTACTGCCAGGCCAAGATCGGACTTCATCCGTTCCCTTATACCCCTTGCCATTTCCTGTGCAGTCTCGTCGCTTACTGCCCCATATTTTTTAATGGTCTCCGCACTCACCTCCAATACATCCACCTTGGATTGGTTACTGTAAGAAACCATCCCGCCACAGAAATAGTCCGAACTCCCCGGGACATTTGTCAATCTATGGCCTATCAGCCCCCCTGTGCACGATTCTGCCACTGAAATTGTTTTACCCCTTTCGGTGAGCAACCCGCCAACAACCTCTTCCATCTCCTGATTGCCCGTGGAAAAAACATAATCGCCCACGAGGGATATTATCTCCGCCTGAACCTGATCCAACTCGGCTGTTACGGTCGGCTCGTCCTCTCCCTGCAAAGAGATCGTGATATGGTTTTCTGGAAAGTGAGGATAAAACCCCAAAACAGCACCCATTAACTTTCCCTGAAGTTTCACGAAGATTTCGGCGATGCGTGGCTCACTAAGACCATACAATTTTATAAGGCGTTGTCTCACCACCGGAAGGGTTTCATAAAGGCTCAAGAGTTCCGGAAGCACAAATTTGTCCATGAGATGGCGCATCTGCTCAGGGACTCCCGGCAAGAAATAGAAACGGACATCCTTTTTGGCCAATAAAAATCCACATGTATCTCCTGAAGGATTAATCATCTTAGAGCCTTCAGGCAATAACGCCATTTTTTCGAGTGGAGGCGTCATCTCAGCCCCTCGTGCTTTCACGTGTGCCTTGATTCTTTCAAGCATCTGATGATCGGGATAAAGAGGTCTATCCAACGCATTAGCCACGATCCTGCATGTCATATCGTCGTCTGTTGAACCTAAACCCCCTGTTATAATTACAAACCGGGATGATTCGAAGACCGTTTTAAGGGCATGGGAGACCATTTCTTCATCATCCCCCACCGACGTGACACGGGTTACACTTAGACCTGAGGCAGTGAGCTTTCCCGCTGCATACCACGAGTTGAGGTCAGGGGTCCTGCCGGATATTAGCTCATTCCCTATTGTGATTATTTCGCCCTTCATTTTTTCAGTTTCAAATTTCCAGTTTCAAGTTGCAAACAATAAGATCCCCATCAAGCATAGATGCGCGTACACTCCCGCTAACAGATCGTCTACAACTATGCCAAATCCTCCTTTAAGCCTCTCCACCTGCCTCACAGGCCATGGCTTCACTATATCAAAGAAACGGAAGAGGATAAAACCTAAACCCACGTTTACCCATGAGGTAGGCAATAAGAGCATAGTCACCAAAAAACCGGAGACCTCGTCTATCACCACCTCGGAAGGGTCCGTCCTTCCCAACAGTTCCTGGGTACGGTCTGAGGCCCAGATCGCCGCCACAGTAACCACAACAAGGGCAAATGCGCCATACCACTCTCCAAGATAGTTGAGCAACAGGACAACGGGCAAGGCAGCCAAGGTTCCAAAAGTCCCGGACGCAACCGGCACGAGGCCAATACCGAACCATGTAGCCAAAATCAGGGCTATTTTTCCATAAAACCCGGTTTGCCCGAAGGCACCCATGACTGACAAATTATCAGATTGATCTTTTGACATCAAGCAGGTTGTGAGACCTCCAGGCTCGTGACCCAGAGATAAACCTCACGCAGGGGGATACTATTTTTTGAGGCAATTTCCTTGCATACATCATATTCGGGCACTAAGATTGAATGCCCCTTTTCAAGCATCACCTTTTTCACCTTAATCTTACCCCAGGGGCTGTCCACCTCTGAAAAGGACCTTGGGAGCACCCTGCGCTGGCTGTAGCGAAATCTGATACCTAAGGTTGCGCTCTCTCTGACCATAATCTCCATCAGGAGTTCCTTTTTATCAGGTCTCCCAATGACCTGGATTTGTACGCCGGGCCGATTTTTTTTCATCTGGACAGGGAAAAAAACAACATCCAGGGCCCCCGCATCAAACAACCGGTCCATGAGGTATCCCAACCATTCAGGACTGATATCGTCTACATTGGTCTCAAGGACAACGACCGTATCTACCGTCTTCCCGGATTGCTCCTCCCCAATGAAGATTCGAAGCAGGTTCGGCCTGTCCTGCAGGTCCCTGGTCCCAACCCCATAACCTATCTCCCGGACAACCATGGGGGGCATGGATCCGAAGGAGGTAGCTAACCCCTTTATCAGGGCGGCGCCGGTAGGGGTAACCATTTCATGCGGGATTCCCGCATCACAAACGGGTATTCCCTTTAACAGGGCCATAGTGGCAGGTGCCGGAACAGGGATTTTTCCATGGGCGGTCATAACAAAGCCCGAACCGAGAGGAAGGGGCGATACGTAAAGAGACCCGATATCGAGACGTTCCAGGGCATACACCGTTCCCACAATGTCGATTATGGAATCAACGGCTCCCACCTCGTGAAAATGGACCTCCTCCGGCGGGCGGTCATGTATATTTCCCTCCACCTCTGCGAGCAATTCAAATATCTGTATACTTTTTTCTTTGACTGTCTCAGACAGGTCTCCCTGTCTGATGACCTCCCTGATCGCCTTTAACCCTCTATGTGCATCCCTTCCTTCATCAAGCGAAACCAAAAATCTCATGCCAAAGATCTGGTTGCGGGCCTCCCGTTTGATCTCTATCTGGTAACCGTTTATAGGGAGGGTCAGGAGACGTTCTCTCAGTTCATGAAAGGGAAGTCCTGCATCCACCAGGGAGCCTAAGAACATGTCACCACTGACGCCTGAGAAGCAGTCAAGGTAGGCTGTTTTCATCACATTTACAGTAAAAAGCCCTGCCAACAGGCAAGGCTTTTTCAATTAAGGTTAATAGGCTAAAGCACCTCTGCAATGAGTTCTGAGATATCCTTGATCTCTATCTCATCTTCCTTGTTGAGGGTCTTGCGACTGTCCTCAAGCATAGTGATGCAGTAGGGGCAGGCCGTAGCCAGAATAGTGGCGCCGGTTTCGCACGCCTCGTCTATCCTTATATCCGAAAAACGCCATTCAGGCTTTGTCTCCATCCATAGCCTTCCCCCCCCGGCTCCACAGCAGAGGCTTTCATGCCTGACTCTCTTCATTTCCACCAGGTTGCCACCAGTAACAGCGGAAATCAGGGCCCGTGGTTCGTCATAGACATCACTATGCCTTCCAAGATAGCAGGGATCGTGGTAGGTGATCTTTTTATCCAGGGTACCGGAAAGCTTCAGCTTCCCCTCGTCTAAGAGCCCTGCTAACAACTGGGTATAATGAAGCACCTCAAAATCACCTCCGAACTCGGGGTACTCCTTTGTGAAGGTGTAATAGCAGTGCGGAGAGGTGGTAATGATCTTTTTTACACCCTTCTCTCCATAAAGCTTGATGTTCTTTTCCGCCGTATTCATAAAAAGCTCTTCGTCCCCGATCTTCCGGACAGATTCGGAACAGCAGCTTTCTTCCTCTCCTATCACGCCGAAGCTGACACCTGCCGCAGACAGGACCTTGACCATGGCCTTGGCTATGTTTTGGCTCCTCGCGTCATAGGCCGAGGTGCAACATACAAACAGGAGGTATTCAGTGCCTTCACCGAATATTGGCACATCAAGACCTTCCATCCATGCGGTCCTTTTTTCCCTTGGTTCGGTCCAGGGGTTTCCGTTGCTGTGGACGCTCCCCGTAACCGTTCTCAAAACACCCGGGATGGCCCCTGTTTCTGCAATCATCGCCCTCATCGCCCTGACCACGTCGATAATAGTGACACCCCTGGGACACTTCAACACACATTTATTACATGTGGTGCAGCCATATAGGATATCGTCGGATTCATATCCTTCCACACCCAACTGGGCCATTCGTATCAATCGCCGAATGTTAAAAGGGCCATCTACAATGCGCCAGGGACACGATCCCGCACACATACCGCACTGCATGCAGAGGTTCAGCTTTTCAGCGCCCATGGCAACAAGGGCTTCATTTACTTCATAAAATGGTGTTAATGCTTCCATCAGAGGAACTCCTTTCGATTATGAATAATATATGCTAAGGTTTCTGCTGTCATACCTGCTATTGTGAATACCTCTTTTCTTAGACTCCACCTGAGGTTGTTGAAAATCTACGGGTACGCCAGCCAGATCGCCTGATTTTTTTTAACAAATGCTCAGATTGATGTCAACAAGGGAAATGGACAACAGGCTCCCCCACGAAAACCTTGCCATCCTCACTGAGCAGGAAGTGGCTGTCTACGCAGAGGATGAGGCGGGATTGAGGTAGCAGGATGATCATCGGAAATTAGCCCTATGGCTCTTGACTTCACCCATCCCCTCTTCTTGTCAGGCAGACGAACCAGGCTCCATCCATCCTCTGATCTCTCCTGATACACCACGGTCCCCTCATGAAGCTTGAAAAGCACGGTGTCATTCCCCTCCGGGCCGGCCAAGATATTCACCTCTTTTTGGAGAATCACGGCACGGTCATCGCTCCTGATCCAATAATATTTGATGCCGAAAGAGAGACCTGCAACGAACCAGGAGGAGAGAATCAGGAGGAGTAGGTAATAAAGCCATTCTGATCTGTGAAAGAGCCGTATTATCAGGATTGTCCATAACAGGAGATTCAAGAGGGCGAAGGACCAGAACAGTTCATTCAGATTGAAAGACTTTACCCAGAAAAAGGCCGTCTCAATAAACCCGCGGGATTCCTCGATGGCATCCAGGGTCTGGTCGCGGGCATGGGACAGGTTGAAATTAAGATCGGCATCCCTCGGCATCAAGAGCTGTGCCCGCTCGTATTCTAATATGGCCCGGCCAAGCTGCCCAGCCCTGAAATAGGCGTTGCCAAGGTTGTAGTAGACCTGACCTCCCCCGTGCCCGGTCCGGATTAACCGGAGATACCCCTCTATAGCCTCCTGGAAATTGCCCACCTTGTAGGCCTGGTTCGCCTTGAAGAAACCCTCTTCCCATTCATCGGCCCTCGCCCCGTAGTTGGACGTTAGGGAGAGCACCGCCAAAAGGATGGTTATGGTTAGCCGGATCCCTTTCCTCACCGGATCTCCCTTTCGATTTCTTTGATGAGCCTTGGGATTTCATCATTCATCCTGCCCGCCCCCCGGGTCTGACCCGTATAAACAGTGTTTTCAAGCTCTATCAAGATCGCCCGGAGCTTTTGGGCAGCACCAGAACCCACCCCTTTTGATGCCAATATGTCAGCGGCATCCTCAGGGGTAAGAGAAGCGAGCGTCAGACCAAAGCGGTCATTGAAATAATCCCTTATGCAAAGGCTCAGACAATTCGCATCCCCCCTACCCTGCCGGCATTGCCGGATAAGGTCTTTGGCCGCCCTTTTTGCCCTGTGGACAGGCATTGCCCGAACGGACCTCCTCTTGAGCCGCAACCCCAGAAACGTTGACAAATAGAGGACAAAGGGGAGGAGGAGGGTCAGCCAGAGAAACAGACCGCCGGACGCAATAGAGGCCCGGGCTTCAAGGTTTCTGACAGATGTGTGAAGGGGAAGGATATCGTGCCCTAACTCTTTAACCCCCTGCTTCGCTGACTTGTTAGCTCCATTTTGCTTGCCCGGCCCTGCCTCCACCATAATCATTTTCCCTTTTCCGGGGACAACTATTAAGGGTTGCTTCGCGGTCTGAATAGTGCGGTACGCATCGGTATCCGGATTAAAAAAGCTTAAAGAGAAGGGAGGGATTTCATAATCGCCCTGTTGTTCGGGCACTATGGCCCACTTCATTGTCTTGAAGCCGGCTAACCCTTTGAAATCGGGACGTGCCTCAAAAACCGGTTCATCTGCATAGACCTTTATGTGGTCCAGACCAGGCATTTTCAGGTCCGGGATACGGTTTACGTTTCCCCTGCCGCTCACGCGGACTGTTAGGGTAGCAGATTCTCCCACCTTTATTTTGGATGGCGTAAGCGTGGCCTCAATCTTGAAGCTACCGACAAGGCCACTGAAGCCTTTCGGTTTTCCTTTGTCAGGGAGGGGAGCAACCTTCAGCTCAAGCGCTTGGCTGGCGATGGTCACAGGCCTGCCCGCTCTAAAAAAAGGGTCGTCAAAAAAGCCCCTCCGGGATCTTCTCGAATCATAAGCGGTCATACTCATTCGAGAGGGCTTAATGCCATAATTTCCCGCCTTGAGCGCCATCAGGCCATATGGGACTTCTATGATCCGGTACGTACTCCCATCGTAAACGCCCTGGTATTCCCTTGGCTTCTCCAATTGCTTGAAGGCAAGGTGATCGAGTTCCGGGAGTTGAAGAGAAATATCTGACGCACTGATTTTCAAATAAAGCTTCAGCGTATATAAGACCTGCTCTTCAACATATGCCTTTTTTGATGAGAGGGCGGCCGTAAGAAATATCGGGCCCTTAGCAGGAGATTCAGGAGATGCGGCCTTAAGGATCGTCAGGGTAGAGATGTTGCTTTGAAATATCTTTCCGTTGACCTTGACCTCAGCGGGCCCTAACTGAAAGGTCCCGGCCCTTGATGGCTGGATGTAGTATGTATAGTCGACGCTTGAGCTGAACGTGCCGTTTACTATTTCAACCCGGCTTGAACTTCCACCAGGGGATACCTGAAACGAATCCAATCCCTTTATGACAGGTGATGAATCGCAGCTTCTGGCGCCCGATACCTTGATGACCATTCTTATGGAATCAGAGGGCGTTGCCTCCTGTCTGTCCAATGAGAGAGTAACCAAGACCTCGGCATGAGTCTGGCAGGGAACTAAAATAAAGATAGAAAATACCAACAGCAGAATAATCTTCTTCATCCTACCAATCCTTTCCCGATAAAACCCCGCGTCGCTTCTCTTTTGGGGCTTGAAATTCCAAGTATTTTGAACGATCCTCCTTGACGTTGTCTAACAGGGCCTCGGCCTTTTTCCTGTCCATCAGGGAGATGGCCTGGCCGGAACCCTCATCCTTTTCCTTTTGTGGCAAGGCCTCCCGCGGCTGGAGATCCCCTGAGAGGTCTTTGGGAGGCCCCTGTTCCTCATCCTGTCTTTTGTTCTGCCCCGGATTTTTATCTTTCTTTTTGTCCTGCTGATCCTTGTTTTGAGGGTCTTTTTTCTCAGCCGATTTATCGGGAGAAGACTTCTCCTCGACTTTCCCCTCTTTGCCGTCTTTGGACTGATCCTTTTTATTCTCTTCTTTTCCGGAACACTTCTCACCCTCTTTTTGTTCTTTTTTCTGCTTTTCTAATCTTCTGAGGGCAATTTCCAGATTATATCTTGCATTTTCGCTTTCAGGGTCGATCAAAATGGCCTTCTTGTAATGGGCCGCTGCCGAGGCAAAATCGCCCTGTTTAAAGGCGGTATTGCCCAGGTTGTAGGCCGCCTTTACCCGGATTTTCGAGTCTTTCGCCCTTCTCAGCACGCTGGAAAATGCGGCCATGGCCCCCTTATAATCGGCACCCTGGTAATTGGCACACCCCCGATTATAACGATATCGCAAATCCTTGGGATTATCCATGTCTGAGCCAGCATAGATCTTTTCAGCCTCGGCAAACCGGCCCAGTTTGTACAGCTCATCGGGATTCTCACCACCAACGGCCAGTGAGGATAAGAGGCTCAGTTGAAAAAATAAGACGATGGTGAGGAGAAGCTTTCCTCCTTCTGAAATCCCTCCAGGGCGTAGACCCCTGCAATCCGCAATCCACATTCAGTTTCTCTCCTTTCCAACTTCACCAATCAGCCCCTCAAGGAGCAAAAAAAGAAAGGCAGCAATGACAAATATGGCAAAGCGCTCGTCATAGACCTTTATCTTACCGCTTTTCAGGGTGGTAGCCTCTGTCCTGGATCTGATTCCCTCAAAATACAGGAGGTCCAGGTCGAGATCTCCGGCCACTGAACGAATATAGCTTCCTCCGGTTATGGAGGCGATTTCGCTGAGTCCCTCCTCGTTCAGCTTGGACAGGATAAGGTTGCCGTCTTTATCCTTTTTAAAACCGCCCTTCCCCTCCCCGGCAGGGACAGGGCCCCCGGAAAGGTCCCCTATTCCAAACACAAAGATCTTGATCCCGTCCCTTGCCGCTTCGCGGGCCGCCTGAAGTCCTCTATTCTCATTGTCTTCGCCATCGGTTATAAGGAGAATTACCTTGTCGGTCTCCGATTGCGTTTCAAATGAAGAGATCGCTCTCTCTATAGCCGCTCCCAGGTCGGTGCCCGGCACGGGGATAAGATCGGGGCGCAGCGCATTCAGAAACATACTTAAGGCGCCATAGTCTAAAGTCAAAGGGCATTGCGTAAAGGCAGCTCCTGAAAAGGCCACCAGACCCACCCTATCCCCCTGGACCACCTGAATGAAGTCTGAGATCTCCCGCCTGGCCCTCTCGAGCCTGTCCGGCTTGACATCCGACACCAACATGCTGGAAGAGACATCGAGAACAATCATGATGTCAACACCCTTTTGACTCACCTCCTGGTAATGGCTTCCCCACCGCGGCCCGGCTAAGGCCAAAAGCATCAATCCCAATGCGGCCAACAAAAAGGCGGATCTTATGATTCGTCCTCCCCTCCGAATGTCCCCGGTCAGACGATCTAAGAGCTCTGGTTCGGCAAACCGTTCCATTGCCCTTGTCCGTTGACGGTTGTAGACCATGAAGAGAAGGGCCGTTACTGGCACAAGCCATAAAAAATGGAGTATCCAGGTGTGTGAAAAATTCATGGAATAACCCTCAAAATCCACGTTTTGAGCAGGATCTCCAACCCGAATAATATAAGCGCCGGAACAAGAAAGTAGTAGTAAAGTTCTTTAAAATGAAAAAATTCCTTGACCTTTACCTCGGTCTTTTCCGCCTGGTCAATAAGATCGTATATCTCTGACAACTCCCGGCTGTCAGAAGCGCGGAAATATTTCCCTCCTCCGGTTTCAGCCACCTTTTTTAGGGTTTTTTCATCCAAGTCAACCTGCTGATGCACAAGGCGGGTTCCCAAAAAGGTCTTCACCCTGAAGGGCGCAGGCCCTGTGCCTCCAACCCCGATGGTATAGATCTTAACGCCTAATGCCCGGACCGCCTCGGCAGCCGCTAAGGGGGTTATTTCACCTGCGTTGTTTCTGCCATCAGTAAGGAGGATCAGGATCTTTGATTTGGCCTTCAGATCTTTCAGTCTTTTTCCTCCGACGGCAATGGCAGAACCGACGGCAGTGCGGTCTCCGGCCATGCCGATCTTCATCTTATCCACTAACCCCAATAGGAGACCCTTATCAACGGTCAGGGGCGACTGGGTAAATGCCTCTTCGCCAAAGACCACAAGACCGATCCGGTCCGTTTCTCTTTTTTTTATAAAATCGTTGACCACTTTTTTGACAGCGGTCAGACGCGATACAGGTTCATTGTCCAATTTGAAATCTAACGCCTGCATCGATCCTGAAGTATCAAGGCAGAGAATGATATCCACACCGGGGGATCGCACATCCCGAGACACGTTGTATAACTGGGGACGGGCCGCTGCCAGGACCAAAAGGACAAGGATGCATCCTCTCAGGATCAGGGGAAGCCTCGCCAGGACCTGGTTCCCACCCCCGGCAAGGCCGGCCATCTTTGAAGTCATGGAATAGGTAATGCCGGAAGGTTTCCTCCATAGGGCAAAGAGAAGCCATCCCGCCACAACAAGGAGAAGCAGGAGCACGACCGGGTAGGCGAATCTGAACATCATCGGCCCGCCTCCTCTAACTTTTTAACCCTGAACCGGCCTGATCTGAGATCCTTGGCTGGCACACCCTGTGCTGGGAGGTCCCGGTCAAGCTCTGCGCCGGTTTCCCTGATATAGGAGAGGGCCTTTACTATCTCATCATCTTTCTTGGCCGGTGTGGGCGATAGATCCGCAAATTTGACAAGGTCCGCCTGCTGCAGCAGGGGAAGGAGCTGTCTGTCATCCTGATTGTCGATAGAGAGGGCAATTTCTTGTGTGGTGTACTCTGCAGCGGGAAATCCCCTGAGCGATTCCAAATAACGTCTCATGATTTCAGAAAACCGGAAGTAAAACTCCTTGACATGACCCTTTTCAAAGAGCCTCTGAGATTCCAGTTCGTCAATCTCCTTTTTGGCCAAGGTATGAGGAGGATCTTGGGATATACCGAAAGCCCTCCTGTTTCGACGTCTTTTAATCCACAGGAAAAGGCCGACACCTGCTGCGCAGGCCATCAGGGCAATGATCACCCACGGCAGGTATTCTATTAGCCTGGAGCCCGTTGGGATAATCCCGTAGATCGGTTTTAATTGTGCCTCTTCAGGCTTTTTGCCAAGGTTAGACAGGACCGTCAGCTCAACAGGGTCTGCTTTGAGAAATCCCTCTTTTCCCTCCTTGTCAAAATAGGTCAGGGAGAGCGGGCCGGATTTGAATTGGCCGATACGATCCACTAAGAGGATGACCCTGATCTGTCCCGGCCCTGCTTGACGGCCCACAATGGTAAAGCCCTCAAGACCTTTGATCTGAACATCCGGAGATAGGCGTGCGCCTTCAGGCAGGTGGTAGCTAAGCGTAAGGAGAACGGTTCTTCCCACTTTGGCCGCAGGGGGATTCAGCGTGGCCACTAACCCGAAAGAGGAGTTGTCTGCACTGATTGTTGTCCTAACCGCTGCAAAGCAGAGGAAAATGCAGAAAAAAACCGGCCACCTCCTTCTCATTGCCTTCTCCTTCTCATCTCAAAAAGCCTGGTCAGCGGTTCAACCACCGGTCCATTTGTGGCCAATTCCACGTGATCGATCCCAGCCCTTCTGAAGAGATCTGTCAAATAGTCTCTCTGTTCCTTTCGATAGGCGCGCCACCTCTCCCTGAGGCGTTTGCTATTGCTGTTGATCAGTGCTGTCTCTCCGGTCTCAGGGTCTTTAAGGGCGATCATGCCCACCTCGGGGAGGGCCTCTTCGGCCGGGTCAGTCACCCGGATGACCGTTAGGTCGTGTTTCTTAGCGGTGAGCCTCAACGATTTTTCAAACCCGGTGTCCATGCAGTCTGATATCAAAAAAAGAATCGTGTGGCGCTTCGCCACCCGGTTCAGGTAGGTAAGGACCACATCGATGTTGGTGCTCAGGTCCTGGGGTTCATAGGTGAAAATCTCTTTGATAAGTCGCCACACATGAGAGGCCCCCTTCTTTGGGGGAATATACTTTTCGACCCCGGAGCTGAACAGGATAGCCCCCACCTTGTCGTTGGTGCGGATGGCCAAGAAAGCGAGCATGCCTGCCACTTCAGCCATTAATTCCCGTTTAAATTTCCCTTTTGTTCCGAACAGATGGGAACCGGAGAGGTCTAAGATAAGGATAACGGTCAGCTCTCTCTCCTCATGAAATACCTTGACAAACGGGCGGCCAAAGCGGGCAGAGACATTCCAGTCGATCGTCCTGATATCGTCACCGACCTGGTACTCCCTGACCTCAGCGAACTCCATTCCCCTTCCCTTGAAGGCACTTTCATACTGGCCCGCAAAAAGGTCATTGGCCAGGCGCTTCGTGGTAAAGTGAAACCTCTGGATCTTCTTGAACAACGCCTCCGAGAGCATCTCAAGGCACCTCAATCCGTTCTAATAATCTCTTTATAAGATCATCGGTGCTCATCTCTTCAGCCTCTGCCTCGTAGCTCAGAATAATCCGGTGGCGCAATACATCAGGGGCCATTGATTTCACATCCTGCGGCGTCACATACCCACGGCCGCTTAAAAAGGCGTGGGCGCGTGAGGCCAGACCAAGCCAGATAGAAGCCCTGGGCGAGGCCCCATAGCTGATCATGGGAGCAATATCGAGATCAAATTCCTTTGGGTTTCGGGTGGCCATCGTCAGCCTCACAATGTAATCCATGATCCGCTCCTCCATATGGATCGCGTTCATAGTCACGCTGGCGGATCGGATTTCAGCAACATCCGCGACACCTTCGATATCCCCCACCACCCCGCCATAGACCCTCCCCATGATCTCCTTTTCTTCTTCTGCCGAAGGATAATCGACCTTGATCTTGAGCATAAAACGGTCGATCTGGGCCTCTGGAAGGGGATAGGTCCCCTCCTGTTCAATCGGATTCTGGGTAGCAAGTACCAAGAAAGGTCTGGCCAAGGGGAAGGTGGTTTCACCGATGGTGATCTGATGTTCCTGCATGGCCTCTAACAGGGCGCTCTGGACCTTTGCCGGTGCCCGGTTAATTTCGTCCGCCAAGATGATGTTGTGGAAGATCGGGCCCTTTTTGATTTCAAATGTGGCAGTGTCAGGCCGGTAGAACTGTGTCCCTAATATATCCGCAGGGAGGAGGTCCGGGGTAAACTGTATCCTCTGAAAAGTCGTATTAATGGTGGCGGCCAAGGTCTTGACTGCCGTGGTCTTTGCCAGGCCGGGAAGACCTTCCAATAATAGATGGCCATCGCACAGAAGCCCGATCAGCATCCTCTCTATGAGGTTCCTCTGGCCCACAATGACCTTTTCTATGCCTGCCATAATCTGCCTGAGAACCAGGCTCTCTTTCTCAACCCTCCGGGTGATTTCCTGTATATCCATCAATCATTTTCCTCCTGATTTCACCGAGACCTCTCCCTGTCTCTCTTAATTCTCGTTTAATTCAATCGCTTTTCATAGTTATTCACAGAACTCCTGAACCGTTTAAATGGTAAATCGTCACGAAGATTTCCCTATCAAAGATAGCAAAGATGTCGCTTTTGTCAAATCCAAGACGTCTTTACCTGAATCAGTTGACTTTTAAAAGCTATTTCTGTTAACAAGCCCTAATCAAATATTGAATAGAAGGAATCGAGATGTTCAACTCAATTGAAGAAAGCCCGTTGTATCAGATAGCCAACCCCAGGAGCATTGTTTTTTTTGGGGCGTCAAATAGCATCAGTGCCATGGGAACCAACCTTCTTATGTCTTTGCAGTCAGCAGGCTTTGAAGGTGCTATTTACCCGGTTCACCTCAAAGAAAAAAAGGTGCTGGATCTCAAGGCATACCGGAGTGTCCTGGATTTGCCGGAGGTCCCGGATCTGGCAGTGATTGTACTCCCCACTAAGATCGTCAACCAGACACTTGAGGAGTGCGGCAGGAAAGGCATCAGGAAGGCCGCTATCGTTTCCGGTGGTTTTAGGGAGGTCGGAGGCGGAGGGGTTGCCCTTGAAGAGGAGTTAAAGGAGATTGCCGGAAGATACGGGATACGCGTTCTCGGACCGAATTGTCTTGGAGTCGCCAACCTTCACCACAAGCTGAATACCACCTTCATCCCCTATGAAGGGGAGCCCGGGTTTATCGGTCTGGCATCCCAGAGCGGGAGCTTTGTTACCCAGATCTTTGACTACCTCTCTAAGTTAGGGCTTGGATTCAGTACGGCCTTCAGTGTCGGTAACGAGGTGGATATTGATCTAATTGACTCCATGGAATATTTAGCTGCCTGCCCCAATACCCGGGTCATAGCCCTCTACATCGAAGGGATCAAGAGGGGGAGGGTGTTTATGGAAACCGCTAAATTGATTGTGCCTCACAAGCCGATCGTGGGCCTATATGTGGGCGGTTCCGAAACGGGAAAACGCGCAGGCTTTTCCCATACCGGTGCTCTGGCAGGTCCGGATGATCTGTACAGTGGTATGTTCAGGCAGAGCGGGGTTATCAGGGCCCAATCTGTCACCGAGCTGTTCGATTTCTGCTGGGTCCTGGGCAGTATGCCCAAACCTAAAGGACCCAGGGTAGTCATTCAGACCCATTCCGGTGGGCCAGGGGCCGCAGCCGCGGATTCCTGCGGGAGGGCGGGTCTCGAACTGCCTGACCTGTCAGATGATACGGTAGAGAAGCTGGCGCCGTTCGTCCCTCATACCGGCAGCGTCAACAACCCGGTTGATCTCACCTTTTCCAAGAATCCAGATGATTTCTTCTCCAACATACCACAGGTCCTCATCAAGGAAAAAAGGGCCGATATGCTGTTGATCTACTTTTTTACCCCGTCTCAGGTCGTTAAGAGAGCGCTTAAGCAGATGGGTTTGTCTGAGGAGGAGGTTATGGATCAGGCCCTGAAATTTACGGATCATCAGTGTAGCTCTATTGCCCGCCTGCTCGAAACAAATGACAAACCGATTATCGGTTATACCTTTCGCAGTCTCGAAGAGCCATCTATTCGTGGGCTTATAGACCGTGGCATACCCGTGTTCCCGGGACCTGAGCGCGCTGCACGCGCCATTGCTGCCTTAGTGAAATACGCGAGATTTGACACCCGAAAGCCGGGTTGGTGAAAACCAAACCACTCATTGACATGACATGGCGTTCCTGGTAAATTTGTAACCGTTCACAGGTTCAGGGTTCAGGGTTAATGAGTAGGAGAACACTCACTGACAATCTACGGGCATGAGACGGAAAGCGAAAACCAAGAGGAAACCGACCCACCCGGTCCTGCTCAACCAGGAGCAGGAAGCCCTCATTACCACCTTACTCCAAGAAATTGGCAGCACCGACCCTGCTGAGATTCTCATCAGGGTTCCTGATTCACGTTGTGCACAAGCCCTTATCGATCGCCTCCCATTAAACGATGACTCCCATATCGCCCTCTTGTTGGCACTGAGATCTGGCTTTAAAGATAAAGGCGTCGGCAAGACAATTAAGCGTGCCTTATTCAAGCTCAAGAGAAGCGGCGTCGCTACAGAAGCGTTCCACACCAAAGAGGATGATTCTTCAACTGTCTTGAAACCTTCTAAGAAAGAGCCGCCTCGCTGTTATGTGGGCTCTATTGACGGAGCAGGACTCAGGGCCGTTGTGATCACCGTACACCGTGGAGGCAAGGGCCTTGATGTAGGTCTTGGCATTGTCTCTGACGAGCAGGGAATCAAGGAATTCTTTTACCGCAACCTCAGCAAGAGGAGCGAAAAGGAGATAAGAGAGAACTTCTCGCGGGAGACTGGGCCGTTGGTTGAAACCTCCCTGTCACACGCTGCAACTATTCTTGAAGAGTCCTACCAGAGGCATCTGACGCTAAAATCAGATGTGCCCGCTGATTATCTTGAATTGAGACCGTGGTTACTGGAAAATGCCCCTCTCCTTGCGCGGCCAGTCGTCTATGATTACATTCCCGAAACGCCCGCTTCGGACATGATCCTCACCGATTCCCAGCTCATGGAGTTCTTTGATCACGAGTTGATGGAGTTTTGGTTGATTGAGTTTGAAGCCTTGAGGCCTTTTATGGAAGATATGTTCAAGGTAGAGGAGAGCCCGATCGTCCTTACCGAGATCCAGAAGTCTGACCGGATTAGAGAGATTAAGGAAAAGTGCATGGGCGAGATCTTTCCCCCTGAGAAACGTAAGCTGCTGAAGCGCCGGTTAGAGGAGATGGGATATGTGTTTTTCAAGTTAGGGCAAGAAGAGACAGCCGGTCTGGCCCTTGCGGCGGCACATGCCGCAGGTAAGGAGAGTACGATTTTAAAAGCCAATTCGGTGATTGAAACCCTTTTGGAACGTAGCCTGGCTTTTTACACGGAGGCCATGGAAGAAAGTGAGCTTGAGCAAAGCCAGGAGAGAGGCGAATCTTCTCCCATCATACTCCCCTGAGATAGGGAATTTGAGCACCTGAAGTGCCTAACGTTTGAAGTGCCTAACGTTAATGAATTTTATCAATTTTAAGAGAAAAGACCGAGCAAAGCGATACCTGAAATCTTCAATATTCAATTTTGATGGACTCGTAAAAAGTATGTTTTCTCGCAAAGACGCCAAGAACGCCAAGAATATATATTTTAATATTAAATAGTTAACTTCGCGAGCTTTGCGCCTTTGCGCGAGGCCTGTTTGGTTCCGGCTTGTCCGGGTTAGGAGGCAAAAATGCCCGCAACAATTAATGTAAAAACCGGCTCAAGAATAGATATGGTGGATATCACTTCACTGGTGAGCGGAGAGGTTTCAAAGGCCGGTGTGACCGACGGGATCTGCGTGGTTTATGTCCCTCATACCACGGCCGGTGTCACCATCAATGAGGGCGCTGATCCGGCGGTCTGTACGGATATTATTCGCAAACTGAATGAGCTGGTTCCCCCGAATGACCGGTATCGTCACATGGAAGGGAACTCCGACAGCCATATCAAGACGTCGATCATCGGCAGCTCGGTTACAGTGATTGTTGAAAACGGCCGTCTGGTCTTAGGGACCTGGCAAAAAATCTTTTTCTGCGAGTTTGATGGCCCGAGATCACGGAAGGTGTACGTCAAGACAGCGTAGAAGCAAAAACGAATCCTTGCCGGCGGGCCCCCCTCTCTTCCGGCACGACTTCCCACCAGGCCTATCAGGCTTCCTTCATAAGGCGGATTATTTTTTCATCCAGGCATGACCGCATGAATTCATTCATATCAGCTTCATCCCCGAACTCGTAAAAGGCCAACATTTTCTCATTAAACTCCAACTGCCTTTTTGCAGGTAAATTGATCGCTGGATATCCATGGTTCAATAAGTGACCATTCATCATGAACCGCCCCATACGTTTATTAACATCATAAAAAAATTGACAGCGGGCCATAATCAGAAAAAGATGAATGGCCTGATCGTAAATATCATCTATATTTTCCAGATCATCCACCATGTCCTGAAAACGCCGGCCAAGTTCCTCGTGACCGGGAGGCACATAGGTTGTACCGGCGATATAAACTCTCCCGGACCTGAATTCCCCCCATTCAAGCGATTCTTCTCTTGCAGCTATAGCGTGCAGTTCGCAAGCAAGTTGCCTGGTTATCTCAAAATGATCCCCTGACACAAGCTCGAAAATTCTTATCCAGGCATCTCTCTGGTTCAGCGCGATACCCTGATCCGACAGTTTATGACCGCCCACGGTAACGCCGTCAAGCAGCGTCTGGATTTCGGGTAGAGTAAAATTAATCCCCTCAAGGTTCACCGCGTCAAAAACCAGTTCGACCAATTGCCGCTTGGCAATCATGACAGCCCTGGGTCTGTCCGGTTTCATTCCCCAACAAGTATCTTCCATTTTCTTAGTCACCCCGGCCTACCAGACACCTCACCTGAAATACATCAACGGTAACAAAATCATTCAGCCTTCTGATGGATACAGCGATACCGGAAATCAGAACAGCCAAGTTGTAGAGCGGTGAGGTGGTCATAAAACTCGCTTTTTTGCGAGAGGAGTATAGTGGAAAAGGCCTTGTGGGTCAAGCCCTGCCCGCCATTGCCGAAACCAACCCATTTTTTTAACGGTCCGCGAAATCCTTTGGCGTGCGGCCGTATATACCAGGCACGGAGATTTCAGGCGAGGCAAGCGGGAAAATCCGACCGTCCCGCCGTCCACTGTCCACTTGCAAGACGTCGATTATCGGCAGTTCGGTTACCGTGATTATTGGAAACGGCCGTCTGGTCTTAGGGACCTGACAAATCCGTGCGAAACCCACAATGACCATCCGGTCGGCGCCGCTTTGAATATTGACCTGCCGGCCCGAAAAGGGTAATCTCTAAGAAAAAGCGGTGAAAGAACATGCATTACAGACAAGCCAGTCAGGTTAAGATCAAGAGGATCGGGAACAGCACCGCCCTGTATGTGGGCAGGCAGAAGGGCATCCATGTGCTCAATGACCCCGCCCTTTTCATCTGGGAGGCCCTTGAAGAGCCCTTCACCGCCGATGAATTGCTCTATATGCTCACCGAGGTCTTTGACGGCGATCCAGCAACCATGGAAGCAGACCTGCGCGAGACCCTCGATCTGTTTCTGAAGCATGATATGATCCGGACAGAGGCATGAAGACCTTTTTTTTCTCTTTCCCCAGGCTGCCTGTCTCATTGACTATCCCTGACGAGATGGTTCCTGATATCCGGGCCTCATTCCGCGCTAATTGCTGTCTCCCTTCAGAGAGAACTTGCCCGCACCTGTGGTGGCGGCATAGGCATCCCCGGCGCCGAAAAAGCTTTTGATCTCCGGCTTTTTGTAGGCAGCTACGCCGGCGGCCGCTGCGGCCGCAGCCAGGGTGGTTCGTTTGACAGCCTTCCTGCAGAATTCCCGGCGAGTCACCGAAACGGTCTCTGATTTTTTTGATTCATTCATCTTGCTTTCCCCTCCATATTCATCCCGGCATTCCAGCATCCAGTATCCATCATCCAGTATCCAGCATCCAGCATCCAGCATCCAGTTTGCATCAGTTCTATTCCACAATGCTGACATTAGGCCCTGCATGCTCGAAATAATAGGTGCCTGGACTCCCCGAGACCCCCATGAGCCGAAACCGGTTACTGATGGTAAACCTCAGGGTGGGCTGGTAGTCTGTCTTATCAGAAACCGTTATGGGTGTAATATCAAATTCCCGGACAACGTTCGCATTGAGCGCCCCCCACCCCGCCATCCTGAAGGTGTAGGCGGCCATGCTTCCCGAGACGGTCGTGGGCGTGCTGGCCAGGTTTGTCTGCCCCCCGAACGTGGCGGCAGTGGTGTAATAGGCGGTCCCGCCATAGCTCAGGGTCCCGGTTGCCGGAAACGAATTTTTGAAGGTGACCCGGATCTTGGTGTAGGTCCCCTGTCCAAGGGCGAGACCGGTGACGCCCGGAAAGACGCCCCCGGTCACAATGTCGAGCTGGGCCGCCCCTGAGAAGAGGGAAACCCACGTGCTTCCATTGAACATCTCTATCCCGGTCACGGTCACCTTAAAAGAGGCGGCCTTGCCGGTGGCCAGGGAGAAGTTGGCGGTAACGGTCTTGTTCCCGTCCATGGTGATGGTGGCCGGGTTGGCCGTGCCGCTCAGACGCTCGTAAACTCGATGGGCGGCACGCTCTCTTCCTTGGGATAGTAGTTTTGCGTTTCGTCGATCGCGCCTGCCAGGGCCGTGGCAAACCGGATCTCCGATCCGTCTTCGGAGAGCCAGGCGCTGGTGCGGAGATCGATCATGGCCGAAGACGATATCTGTACGCCGGAGGCCAGGCGCATGGCCCCGAAGACAGCCGCTTCCCTCGATGCGGCGATGGTCAGGGGGCCGGTGGTCGCGATGGCCACGTCGTCGGGGATGTAAAAGCAGGTAAACTGAAAATCGCCTGTAAAGGACGTGCCCTCGGGAAGCTCCCGGGACCCGTTGCCGTTATAGTCCCGCACCTCCGGGTCCCCCTCGCACCGGCCGTCCCCGTTGGTGTCCGCCTCCAGGATGCCGTCGCCGTCGCAGTCGCGGAGAAACGGGCCCACGGGGAGGCAGCGGCTCTGATCGTGCGTCTCTTTGGGGCCGTCAATGGAGATCTGACACCCCACCTTCTGTTTCATCAAAAAATCGATCACCCGCTTGTCCCGAAGCAGCAAGGCGTTGGTGGAAAGGGAGAGGTCGGCCTTTTTGCCGGTCTCCGCCTCCTTTTCACGGACATGGGCGGCCACCTTCTTCATCAGGGGAAGTTCCAGGAGGGGTTCACCGCCGAAGAAGATCACGCTCAGGTCCGTCAACCTGCCGGAGGCCTCAAAGAGGTAGTCCACGCCTTTTATGGCGGTCTCCAGGGACATGCCGCTGTCGTTGGCCCCATACAGGTGCGGGGCCTCCTGCCAGCCGTCCGCGGAAAGGGAGCCGTAGCAGTAGCGGCAGCGCATGTTGCAGGCATGGGTGACCATCAGTTCCAGGTGCCGGATGCCGCTTCGCTTGATGAGCCTGGGGCGATTTTTGGCGGGGACGGCCCGGCCCTCCCGGAGAAATCCCTCCTGCATCAGATAGACCACGGCCTCTTTGATTTCTGCTTCAGGATACCTGGTTTTCAGGGAGGTTACCGGATCCGGGTGGCCGGGGTCGGAGAGGAGGTCCGCGATGTCGTAAACGACCGGCGACACCTCGTAAAACAACATGGTTTCCACGTTGAAGAGGATATTCTTGTCGAACATCCTGAAGAGATGAAACTCCGATGCATGATAATCGTCCGCCATCTTCTTCATCCCGGATCGGTTTTTGGGTTCTTGCGGATTTTGCGTACTTAGGGCCTCGGCAAGGAATAATTGGGTGATGGTGGTAAGAACTTCCTTTTTTAGACTTGCGCTATAGGGGATTTGCCCTTTTTTGTCAGGGACAAAATGGCCAAAACATCTGTGGGGTAAGGCAGGATTGGGGATGAGAGGTTTTTTTAGATCCTTTGGGCGTTCTTGAAGAAATCATCCCCGCCAGAAACGGGATCTTCGAGAAAGGAATGGGGAAAAGGGGTACCAGGCAAATTATATGTGCCAGGGGGATTGAATCCAAGGAAGTCATCCCGCTTGTAGCGCGATATGGCGATGATCCCGCTCCAGCGGGACACAACCGCTATTTGAATGCAGGCAGGCCAGTTTGGAGGAGCCAGGTTTTTTTCATGTCATCGTATTTCCACAATTGTTCATACCGCGTCGTTCGCACGACCAGACTATCAATCCGGTAGTATTTCACCTCGGTGGTCTGATTGACTTCAGTTTTGTCGTCGGACATCAATACTCTTTTCACCTCGTATTCAATGATCTTTAAACCCTTGTACGCCGCGAAGTTCGGCCTCTCACGAACGGCCTTGGGGTCTCTGAATCCATGGGCGCTTTCGAAGTCTGAATCGAGCATGACCAGCTTGTAGGCCTCTGATACTTTCTCAAAGCTCGCCATACTGATTTTTTCCTTGATCGTCGCACATCCGACTGTGAATAAAACAACCGCTGCCATGAGAAAACTGAATCGGCTCATTGAGTTCACCTGAAATCTCGGTTTATCTGAAAAGCTATTGTCAAAACTGGTTTTCAAAATCTATATCCTGTTTTACGCATATACCCCCGAAACACACCACACGTGGACACTGACGTTGCCCTTGGGAAGGCTGTTCACGCTGCCAAGGTGAAGTTCACGTGCCACGTTGCCAATCGTCAAATAAGCTTTACTGATTCCGGGTCCAATCCAACTTCTTCCAGCCAATCCTGAATCGCCTTGTAAAGGAGGCGATAATAATTTTCAGTCCCACCTAATCCCCTTCTGCCAAAGTAATAGTTGATTTCCAAAAAAAGGGGCTTAGGGTCTTTGTCTGTGACAGAGAATACAAAATCGACGGCTGCCAGATTGATTCCGGTTTTATCGGAAAGGTGGAGGGCCTGAACCTTTCCCTTTTCTTGAAGATCAGGCTGCCAGTCATGATCGATAATTGCACCCCGGCTGATGGTGGTGATCTCCTGCCCCGGTTTGTTTAATCGTTTCCAGTAAGTGATGATCCGCTTTCCGATAATGACTGCCCTGAGCACATTCCCGTCACAGGGGACATACGCTTGGGTAACAAATCCCTTCAGACCGGATCTTTCCCGAAGGGCAAGGTTATCCAGGGCTTCTTTGAGGGCCTTCTTGTCTTCAACGAGAAATACACCCTCTGCCTCGTGGCTCATGTCCTCTTTGATGAAGAAAGGTAGGTCATGGGGAAGGGTCTTAGGCTCATAATGGGTTTTTTTGAACTCTCCGACTGTTGCCCAGGAAAAGGTTTTCGGGTGGGGTAGCCCGAAATCTCCAAACAAGAGGCTCTGACCGATCTTCCCTGGATATTTGATGCGCGCTTCATAGTTGGGAAATAGCGTCGCATCGGATGTAGCGCAGAGTTGGTAAAGATCTTGGGTGCATGCCTGGGGAAGAATAATAGCAGTCGCCTTATGGATAGATCCCCGGATGGTTGAATCAATCCTCCGGTCTCCGAGAATAATCTGGATATCCGTATCAAAGCATGGATGAAATGAGAGGATCATGGTTTGACTTTGTCCTGTAGGGTGACTATAATTTTGCAACATACCTTATATAATAGGAGTAAGACAATGCCCATTTTTGAATTCAGGTGTGCCGCCTGCGGTGAGGTGTTTGAAAGGCTTTTCATGAACCCGGATGAACAGGTGGATATGACCTGTCCCCAATGCAACGCCGGATCGATTGAACGGGTCGTCAGCAGGACCAACTATGCTATCGGTGTAGGTCCCGGCGGCAACCAGCCCAAGATCACCGCAAAATCATGCGGAGATTCCAATCAATGTATGACCCTTGACCTGCCAGGGCCGGCTAAATGAGCAAAAAAGAGCTGGATGATAATGACAAAGCTCATATCGCCGAGGTTTTTGATGAAGATGTCGCACCGCGACTCATGATAATGCACGCACGAAATGGTAATATAAACTGCGAATTCGCCGGAGAACAATATAGGAACTGGGTTATCGAGTTCAGATCCACTCGATTTGGTTTCGAGATTATTGACTTTGAATATGATGAAAACTCAAGAAGTTTTGAGTTGGGTCCCCGGAGATTAATTAGTTAGAGATATAACCTCAAATGTTTGAAAGCAAATTTTTCGGAAGAGAACCAATAAAAAAACCCCAATGTCCTTTTTGCGGATTGCTCATTGAGGGGCCAAAGGAGTTGAGCACCAGAAGACCCGGGGAAATGCCTGTGGGTTCATGCTCATGCGGCGCTGTCTATGCATGTGATGAAACCGGACACAATCTTGGCTCCGCCATGATTGAGGCCCTGGTATTCGGATGCAACATGGACTGGGATCTTGCATGGGGGCTGGAAGCTGAAGAGGATTATCTGCAGGAAATAGTTGAGAATTATGACCTCAAAAACCATCTGATCATCCCTGGAGGTGCCTATGAAGGGAGAAGAATCGCCGGAGCCTTATATTTTATAAGGTTGCACAAGGATGTTCAGGAAGTTACTTCTGAAGGGGTTCAGCAAAGGCTCAATCAAGCGATTCCGGTTTCATCGGGATCATCAGCAAAGGGAACGAGAAAACACCCTCTTTCAAAAAAGAGGGTTGAAAAACTGGTTGAGGGATATGAAATTGACCCCATATTGAACGCGGCATGCGAAGACAAGAAAGTCATTCGGTATCTACAGCGCCTTCTCTATTCAGGTGATACGCTATTCCGGCAGAGAGCCGCCGAAATCCTTGGCAAGGCGTGCGCCACTATTGGAGAAAGAGATCCGGGAATCATTTCAAAGCTCCTCCAGGGGCTGTTCTATTCCCTGATCGATACGGCGGCCTTCCCACCTGGAGCCTTTGAAGCCATTGGAGAGATTATCAGCCAAAGAGCCGATCTGTTTGGCGGATACGCCCCCCAACTCTATCAGTTTCTTGCCGATGAAACAAGGAAAGCCCAGGCACTTCAGGCCTTGGGAAAGATAGCGAAATCAAGTCCGGACATCCTCCGCAAGCACACCTTTCACTTTTTCATTTATCTTGAGGATTCCGATCCCGACGTACGCGGTTATGCAGGATGGCTCATGGGGAACCTGGGTGCCCGTGAGGCAAAGGGAGATCTTGAAAAGCTCCTGCAGGAATCTCATGAGATCGAGATCTACGAAAATGGGAACATTGAGAGGAAAAGCGTGGGACAGGTAGCTTCAGAGGCCCTGGAGAAGATAACTACCTAAATCCATGGAAATAAAATATCTCTTCTCTTCCCCGGAGGGGGACATCTCCCTCCGGTCTGCAGACCTGGCAAGGCCTTTCTTAATCACACCCTCAGAACACCATCCCTTCCTCACCTTAGGAGACTATTTCGAAGCTATCAAGGCATTTATTTTGAAAGATCAAGGGAAACGCCTGGTCCACATCTTCAAAGAGAGTCTGCACAGAGAAATAGGCCTCGACAGCATCCATAAGATACTGATCCGGAGTGAAAAACATGGGCGCCTGTACCACGTGGCCAGTGTCGATATTTTTATGTATGAAAGGCCTATCAAGTTTGCCGTTACCACAGCCGTCTCGGAGAAAGCAAGGGCGTGCTTGACAAATGAATATGAGATGCTGAAATCCCTTAATCGATCTCTCAGGCTTCCCTATCTGCCAGAGGTCCATAAAAAGGGAGATGTAAAATGTCAGGATGGGCGTAACCATCACGAAACGCTGACCCTGATCCTTTCCGAATGGTTTGAAGACTACCATGAATGGCATCTTTCCATTGATGAAAAGGATAACCGCCAAAAGGTCTGCATCTGGGACCTTGAAAAGGGACATCGTTATGTTTCGGAAAAAGAGACCTTCGAGATCTTCAGACAGGTATCCAAAATCCTTACCCTCTACTATGACGCCCATACCTTCAAACAGATCTATCCCTGGCATCATGCAGCTGGGGACTTTGTAGTGAAAACCTGGGACGACGGCATCCATGTCAAACTCACGACGGTCAGGGACTATCAGTCGATCATGGAGTTTTTTTCAGAGGATGCCGCTCATCCGATGATAGCCATAGTCTATTTCTTTTTGAACCTGACGATCCGGATACGGTTAGATAAATTAGATGGCGTGGGGGAAACAGCTTGGGCCGGGGATTTCTCCGTACATGCCGCGACACAAGGATTTATTGAGGCGCTCCGGATCATGGACGGGGGGGGGATGTTCGAGCCTGGTCATGTGCAGGATCTGTTTTCACTGCTTCAGTCATTGGACCAGGATGAAGTTGAAAGGCTTCTGCAGCCACTGCTTGATCTCTACCAGAAAGATGGCCCCGCGGATCTTCCCGTGATACAGACGAACCTCAAAAACCATGTCAGTTTTTTGTGCCGGGCACTCCAGGATTCCCGGTTATGAGTTCTTCCACGGGCGTCTTTATAATCTTTGAAACAGATAGGAGAAGCGACGCCCTTTCAGGGTTCTTATCGCCAGCCCTTTCCAAGAGTTCTTTAGATAGCTGATGGAGTTCCCGATGGACCCCGTCAAGATCAAAGACAGGATAGGTTTTTTCCTTTTTGAAACCCGCCTTCCCGCAGACCCGGGGCACACCCCGGACCCTGGTGGGAATGCCATAAACCCGGCATGTGATCGGGCGGCAGGGATAAAGGATGCACTCGCTTTTATCATTAAGAAGCGGACACCTGATTCGTGCTTTCCCCAAGGAATAGGTCGCCATTTGGGGATCATCTTTAAATGTCTCAAGCGTCCTTACCAGTTTTTCAAGCGCCTGGTCCGCGTCACACCCCCTTTGCAAGGCCGCCTTTCTTTCTTCTTGGTTCAGCTGATCAAAATCGCGTTTAAGGAAAACTGCTTCAATCAAAAAAAGGCCAAACACGGCGTGGCAGCAGTCAGCACAATGGGGTTTGCATTGCATGCATTCGGTGAATTCCTCCGCCATATTCTGGAAGGATTGATCCGCCGTTACCACCAAGTTATCGTAAGGTTCGAATAAATAAGAAATATCCATGTCTCTGATTTGACCACTCAATCCCGCCGTCAGCGGGAATCAACCACTCAACCACTCGATAATGCGGTTTTAGCGGTAAGGCTCCAGGGCCTTCAGGAATTCCGGGTGGGGCTCAAACCCTAACGAAATAGCCTTATCCAAATGCTCGATCGCCTTCTTGTGGTCGTCATCGTTATAATATGCCGAAGCCAGATTGTTGTGCCCCAATGCAAAATCGGGGGCCATCTCCACCAATTTCTCTCCAGTCTTTATGGCCTTTTCCACATCGTTATTCTGAAGATAGGCATTTGTCAGGTTGCTCCAGGCCTGAATAATCTCAGGATTCAGCTCCAAGGCCTTCTTCAGGGCCTCGATGGCCTCATCGGTCTTAGACATCTGAAGGTATGCAAAGCCCAAATTGGCGTACCCCCGTGCGTATCTGGGCT
>CAZFSF010000003.1:0-40501 GCA_964522045.1 uncultured Desulfobacteraceae bacterium | reverse complement strand
CAACATTGTTGACCGGCAATGTTTTCGCACAGCCAGTCAAAAATGTGCAGAAGAGTGCTGCAGCAACGGCCAAGCATAATGATTTCATTTTTCCTCCCTGAAAAACAGCTTTGTCACTCTGGGAACATCAATTGATTTGCTGCTCGTACTTTTTTAGGCCTCGAAAAACCCTTTATTTCCATGTTTTATATTGACTCGTCAATACACAAGTTATCCTACATTTAGAATAAATGTCATCATTTCTTTTGAAAAAGCGCCATCAATCGACACAGGTAATCTTTATGAAATAAAACTTGTAAAAATAATTATTTGAATCTCCCGAAGTCATGATGCCTGTTCCAGATGAAATTATAAAAACTCGGCTTTTCGGGGGAAACTATACTGAAGTGGAGCTTGGGTTTAAAGGGGAATGTGACGACTATATGTGGTATTTCAGATTGAATTTTGTCAGAGGGGGATTGGGGGATAATAGACTTGAAAGACAGAAGGCCTTTGAGAAATGAAAGTCTCCCCAAATTGCCGTAAATTAGGCATAATCTGGCAATACTTATCCCTGAGATTTCGAGGCCATTTTTTCACTGTGTGTCAGGCCCGGACATAAAACTCAATGGGACAATACGGGTCCCGGTGGAGATAATCGTCCGAAGAAGGGCCTGGGGATTTGAGTGATATTTTTGAACAGTGGATGGTGGGGCTTTAGATTTTGGGGGCCGCCTTGTCTGAAAAACCTTCGTCTTTCCCGATCCATTTAATCTGAAGGGATTATTACAACATATTGCGGACACATGCTTAAGCGACCGTGTTTCCAAATGTCATGATTTCAAATATAACCTGTGAGTTTTGAAAGGGAGGTCCTCTGTAACAACAGTGTTTCAGGTAATCTTGCGTTTGTCCATCTGCAGAAAGTGAACGATTCCAAATCAAATCTTCAGTTTGAAATCTGACTCATTCTCAATCCCATTGCAGGCACTGGAAACTGCAGAGCAGGTATATTAAGAAACAAGTGCTTTTGAGTGATCGAACGAACGGAGTGACCCTGCTGAGCGGGATTCAAGGTGCGGGAGAGGGATCTTTTCAGGAGGATTGCCGTGGCCACAGAGGAAACTAGTGCCCGCAGGAACATGTCTCCCCGCTGGGTGTGGGGTTGCTGAGGCTGCCAAAGCACAAAGGATACTCAGCCGAATCAGCCGAACAGTCCTCGTCCGAGCTGCAACAGCGCCGGCAATTACTGTTGGCATCGGCCCAGTCCTTTCCGCAGCGCGATGTCGGATCCGGAAAGGAAACACATTTAGCGAAATTCTTCTGTGTTGAACAGTTATCCAGAAAGGGATCGTCATCCGGTATGGTGAGCCCCATCTCTGCGGCGATCGCCTTGAAATAATCCAGGCGGTTTTTGGCCGCTTGCGGATTGACGGCGCCGAGTCCGCATTCTAACCCGCCGTTGATGATATTGATGATAACCCCGAAGTCGGCCTTGGTCCGTCCACATTCCTTATCGGCGTCTGTGGGCTTCCAGTTGCCGACAGCCACATCATGTGCCGACGGCTTAAAAGGTTTCTCTGGATCTTTGCTCGAGCCTAGATCTGCATGTCCCCAGAACCAGATGGATCCGGCGATGCCGATCTCGGGATTCTTGGTCAGTAGATCGGGGTCATCCAGATAGCGATCCCCCTTGCCCATGCCCTTCCCGAATGCCTGATAGTTGTAGTTCCAGGAAAGCTGATGGGGCCCCCTGCCGCACCATCCTACGTCCCCTCCAGGGCACTTATCGTCGTTATCCTTACACCTGTCGCCAACAAAATCCGGCGTCTTTACACAGCCGCCATAGCCACAGCCATGCCGGGCAGCCCCGCCTCCTTCCTGTATAAAACAGCCGGGACCTCCGAATGTTGGGTCCATCGCTTTGCCTGCCCCGGTCTCCTGCGCGATGTTTGCCAGAAATGCGGCAATCTCAAGCTTCCTCGTATTCTCATTCCCCTCATTGGCAAACTCCTTCCACTTTGCCATTCCTTCAATCAGTTTATCGTAGGTATAGTACCATTGGCCGTTCGGTGAATCCGGAAGACCCAATTGCGCCTGGTTCGCTTCCTTGCACCTCGGATCATTACGCGACTTTTCGGTGATGATATTATACGTCTCTTCGGGCAGCAGGAGCTTGAGGTCGGCTATCCTCGCCTGGATCTCACCATCGGACGTGGGATCAAAATCACCAAGCAGATTCGAAGGGGTGGTGGAACCATCATGGTCAGAACAGCCCACACACCAAACCGCAACAGCCAGCATCAGCATTACCCATTTTCCTTGTTTGAATTTTTTCCGCACTGTCCATGTCCTCCTGTCTTTGATTCTTTTGCCCTATTTAGCTGACCTACATTCAGCGAGACGAGCGGTTAAACCCTTTTCAATCTTCTTCTTACGAAAATCAGGCTTATAGCAGTGATGATAGAAAAAACATGAAAACAGATGTCCTGGGTTATCTAAACCCATAGACTGCAGGTATGAGCATTAATCTTGCAGCGGTTTTTAAGACTTCATGGTGCCAATGCCGCCGACATGGGTATGATAACAAAGTTAGCCCTGTATTTTTGACATCTAAAAAATATCGATTTAGTGATTTTGCCTAATTTACAGCAAAATTATTTGCAGCTTAACAAACGACACTATTCGCTGCAACCAAAATTGGCGAGATGCTCTAAGGAATATTTCAAGTGCAAACGATATTGATTGGACTGGGAGCCACTGGATATTTCATCTGGATAACTCAAGAAATCAGTGGCCTCTGAAGCGTGAGATCTGCCAATGCAACCAATACCGATACTGTGATATGCCTGACATATGTGGCTGGGGTCGGTTAAAAGACCAAACAGGATAATACCTTAACCAAAAGCGGCGAGCTCAAATCCGTTTCTAACCAATCTGCGGAAATAGTATCACGATTAAGGCATCAATGCAACCAAACTTAACAGGCGCGCAGATCACTTGCAGGTTCGACCTATAAAACATTGATTGATATAATCCATTTAGAGTAGTATTTTGGTAGTATGAAAGACAAGACATCCATCACACTATCGGTCGAGGTATTGAAGAGTATTGATCGGTACATCGGGGAGTACAAAAGCCGATCTGCGTTCTTAGAAACCGCGGCAAGCACATTCATTGTCCAATTGAAGCGAAAAGAAACTGAACAGCGTGATTTGGAGATCATTAATCGTCATGCGGATTCGCTCAACGCTGAGGCAGAGGATGTGCTCACTTATCAGGTTCCGCCTTGGGAAGGCTCTAAAAATTGCTCTGCAACTGCATGAAGAATAGGAAGACCGATCAGGTGAGTGTCTAAGAACAACCCAGCGCTTATGGTATGTATCCCCTCATCATCGGTCTCGCTACAACGTCAATGTGGTGGTCTGGGTGAGGGCAAAGCATTCCATATCGATGTTATTCTCCCCGTTGATTGCCCGGCATCTTTGAACAATGGCATCCTGTTCAGCATCGCTTCGGTTCTGGTTGTGATGGAAGAGACCGAATGTCTTGACGTTTGCCTCCCGAGCTAAACGCAACGCATCAAGGTAGGTGGAATGTCCCCACCCCCGGGTTTCCTCATATTCTTCCCTCGTATATTCCGAATCATGCAGGAATAGATCCGCATCTCTCGCAAACGCCACATATTCCGCAAAGGTTTGGCCGTTTCTATGCCTGTAGCCGAGTTCGTTGTCTGTGAGAAATACGAACGATTTGCCATCCTCCACAAATTTAAACCCCATTCCCCCGTTGGGATGGCTCAGATTGATGGGGAAGATCTCTATGGAATCAATGTGAAAGGTCAGGCTGCACTCAACATCGTAATCGATTTTGGCCTGCAAGGCATCAAAAGGTATGGGAAACAGTGGGGTGCTCATGGCTTTTGACAGGAGTTTCCGAATGTTCCCCTGCGTGGTGGGGCATCCCATCAGGTGAATGGCGGCATTTTCATGGTAGATCGGCCTGAAGAAGGGAAATCCCAGGATGTGGTCCAGATGAGAATGGGTGAAAAGGACGTGATAGTTAAGCCTCCCCTCTCTGAGAAGCCTGTTTCCCAATCGTCTGATACCAGACCCTGCGTCCACGATAATGATCTCATCATTCTTGCTTCGTATCTCGAGGCAGGTGGTGTCGCCTCCGTATTTGATGTATTCCTCCCCTGAAACAGGGATCGAACCTCTTGCGCCGTAGCATCGAATTATCATTGATGATCTCCTTATAATCCATTCACTGTCTGTTTCATTCGCGAAGCACCAGGGTGATAACCGGGGCTATTCCGCCTTGAGAAGGGAATAGATGTGTACCGGTTTTTCGATGCCCTTCAGGGTTGCCGTTCCTTTATCGAATACGGGCCACAGACCGTCAATCAACATTCTGGTCTCCTCCCCGATCAGTATATCGCCCCCTTTGGAGAGACCCGCAATCCGTGCTGCAAGGTTGGTCACATTTCCGCTGGCCGTGTAAGTCATCCGTGTCCCGATAGAGCCTTTGAATCGGGTCATGCCCACCAGGGCCGTACCGCAGTGAATTCCCATATTGACCTTCAGGGGATCAATATGGGAAGGTAGTTCCCGGTTACATTCCAGGTTTTGTTGGTGAATGTCAAAGGCGGCCTTGATGGAATTAATGGCATTGGTCTTGATGTCGTCCTCTTTAAAGATAATCATCAGGCCGTCTCCGGCGGTTTCATTAATATCTCCCTTGGATCGATGGATGGGGTCCACAAATCTGGAAAACAAACTTTCAACAATCTGGTTTACTTCCTGCTCAGGCAACTTGGTACTGAGCTGAGTGTACCCTTCAATGTCAAGAAAGAGGACGCTCACCTCTTTTTCCGCTTTTTCCTGCCCTAAGAGCGCGGGATCTTTTTCGGCTATTTTTAACACGGATTGCGGGACAAAAAGGGAAATGTTGGTCAGCATTTTGCTGATCCGTAGCTTGTCCTCCGTCATTTCCCAATGTTTTTTTGCCCGTAAAACCACATTCCGGGCAGTTTTTGCAAAATCTTCAATGAGAAAAAAGTCCTTGGGCGTAAAGCGTGTCCCTGGTTTTCCCACCACACTGACCACCAGGAGGACTTCATCACCCATAAATGCCGGGACAGCGGCTTCGGGCCCGATCCTCACCAGGGACCCATCCTGCCGTTCAATGGGATCGCCTTCGGGAACCACCACCGTCTTTCTTTTTTCCAGGGCCTTCTTGATGACCGGACGACTCCTCTTGCATGACAAACAGTTTACCGGCCGGTCATAGAGGATGCATTGCAGGGGGCGGGTATATTTCCTCGCATCGGGATCCATCAGCAATATCCGTGTCTCCATGGCGGAAGGGATCGCCTCCCTGAGTTCATCCCGCATCTCCTGAAGAATATGGTTGATTTTCACTAAGGGGACGATCTTCTCGTCCAGGCGGGACCGCGCCTCAAATCTTTCTCTATAATATCTCTCCATTTGATTTCCTCAAAACACCTTCTTTCATGCTCTTCAATTTAAGGGGTTTCTCAAGGTCGAGAGAAACACAACATGGCAATTTGCTGACATTTTTCTTGCAAAATACCAGATATTGCGGTATTAGGGAAACAAAAAACCAGATAGCAGTTTTTTTCCCAAACGAATGCACTCTGTAACTCAGGAACAATGGATATTGATCCCTGCTTAAGTTCCCGGTGAAAAGCCTCTTAACGCCCACCTTAAATTGAAAAGACAATAAAATGAAAAAGATATCGCTGAATCTACTTTGCTCCCTCTTCTTGATCCATTTTTCTGCCTGCAGCAAGGAAGAGGCGAAAAAACAGCCGCCACCCCCTCCCAAGGTGACCGTGTATCAGACCGAAGCGCGCGAGGTGCCGATCTATCAGGAATTTGTTGGCCAGATTTACGGGTTTAAAGACATTGCCATCTCGGCAAGGGTGGAAGGCTATCTGGAGGGCATCCATTTCGAAGAGGGCTCGCGGGTCAAAAAAGGGGCGTTGCTCTATACGCTGGAAAGCCAACAGTTTGAAGCAGATGTGGCGGCCAAGATGAGCGGTGTGGCCGGCGCTGAAACGTTAAGAACGGAGGCGGAGACCTATATGAACCGGATTAAGCCTCTCGCCAAGGAAAAGGCGGTCAGCCAGAGTGATTTGGATTCCGCTGTGGCCCAGTATGAAGTTGGCGTTTCATCGGTTAAGGCGGCAAAGGCCAATCTCAGGGCCGCCAAGATACAATTGGGCTACACCAAGATCTATTCTCCCATATCCGGAATTATCGGAAAAACAAAGGCCAAAGTGGGGGATTTTGTGGGTCGTCAGCCAAGCCCCATCATTCTGAATACGGTTTCTCGTATCGACACGGTACTGGTTCAGTTTTTTATCACCGAATCCCAGTATCTGATGTTCATGCGGCGCCATATGGCTGACATCGATGCCGGTAAAGTCGACGAAACGGAAAAAGCCGGTCTCGAATTGATTTTGTCTGATGGATCTGTTTATGCCCACGAGGGCAAGGCGGATTTTGTCAACCGGGAGGTGGATCCCACCACCGGCGCCCTCCTGATTCAGGCCTCTTTTCCCAACCCCAATGAACTGCTTCGTCCGGGGCAGTTCGCCAGGGTGAGGGGGGAAATCGAGGTGGTGAAGGACGGCATTCTGATTCCCCAACGATGCGTGATGGAACTGCAGGGGACCTTCACCGTTTATGTGGTGGGGGCTGAAAACAAAATTCAGGCCAAAGAAGTCAAGGCGGGGCCCAAGATTAAGTCCTTCTGGCTGATTCGGGAAGGGCTGAAAGCGGATGAAAAAGTGGTTTATGAAGGGCTGCAGAAAGTGAAAGACGGAACCGTTGTAGACACAGAGGTAAAAAACATCCCCTTGTCGGGTAAAGAAAAGAAGTAAAGGTTCAGTGGTTCACAGTTCAGGATTCAGAGTTTCAACTAAAAGAGATAATGCCGGATAATTCAGATAAGGGTAATTTTTTTGTCAGACGTCCCATTGTGGCCATGGTGATTGCCATTGTGACCGTGATTGTGGGGGTCGTATTTCTGAAAGCCCTGCCGATAGAACAATATCCCAATATCACCCCCCCCATTGTGGAAGTGCGCGCCACCTATACCGGGGCCGATTCCATAAGCGTTGAGCAGTCCGTGGCAACGCCGTTAGAGCAGCAGATCAACGGCGTCGATAATATGATTTACATGAAGTCCATCAATGCCAACGACGGCACCATGACCATCCAGACGTCTTTTGACATCGGTACTGACCCGGATATGAACACTGTGTTCACCCAGAACCGGGTGGCCGCGGCCACGGCAAAACTCCCCGAGGAGGTGAAACGATTCGGGGTGACCACCGAGAAATCACTTCCCAACATCCTGATGCTTATTGATGTCACCTCGGAGGACGGGCGGTATAATCAGCATTTCCTGGGGAATTACGCCCTCATTAACATCAAGGACATTTTGTCGCGCATCAAGGGCATCGGGCGGGTGAACGTGATCGGCGCCAGCGATTATTCCATGCGCATCTGGATCAAACCGGATCGATTGAGCCAGATGGGCATTACCGTACCGGAAATCATGGACGCCATTCGTGCCCAGAGCGTCATTGTTCCGGGGGGGAAGTTCGGCGCAGAGCCGGCGCCACCGGGAACGGAATTTACCTACACGGTACGGTTGCCGGAGCGTCTCCAATCGGAAAAGCAATTCGGTGAAGTGGTGATTCGAACCACAGAGGCCGGGGCCCAGGTCAAGATCAAGCACGTGGCCCGGGTGGAACTGGGCGTTGAAACCTATAACGCCTTCACCCGTCTCAACAACAGTTCGTGCGCCATGATCGCCGTATACCAGGCCCCCGGTTCCAATGCGGTAGATCTGGCGAAAAAAGTCAAAGAAACAATGAAGGATCTTTCCGAGTCTTTTCCGGAGAGCCTCCGATATGATATCGCCCTGGACACCACCCTGGCCATCACGGCAGGCATTGATGAAATCATTGAAACCCTTTTTATCGCCCTGGCCTTAGTGATTCTGGTGGTTTTCATTTTTATCCAGGACTGGCGGGCCGCGCTGATCCCTACCATCGCCATTCCCGTTTCCCTGGTGGGGGCCTTTATTGTATTTCCCATCATCGGATTCACCATCAACGTGCTGTCGCTCCTGGGACTGGTGCTGGCAATCGGCATTGTGGTGGATGATGCAATCGTGGTGGTGGAAGCCGTCCAGATCAATATTGAAAACGGCATGGACCCTAAAAGCGCCACCATTAAAGCCATGGATGAGGTGACAGCACCGGTCATCGCCACTACCCTGGTGCTGGTGGCGGTGTTTATTCCTGTGGCGGTCATGGGAGGAATTACCGGAAGTCTCTATCAGCAGTTTGCCATTACCGTGGCCGTGTCGGTACTCTTTTCGTCAGTCAACGCCCTGACCCTAAGCCCGGCCCTGTGCGCTCTGCTGCTCCGAAAGCGAAAGCCCATGCGAGGCCCTCTGGGCGCGTTTTTCAGACTGTTCAACAAGGTTTTCGACAAATCCACCAATGCATATGTGGGTTTTACAAAGATCGTAGCTCGAAAAATTTCCATCGGTGTGGTGTTTATCCTGATCCTCACCGGGGCCATGGGATATCTGGGGAAATTGATTCCCGGCGGATTTATGCCCGAAGAGGATATGGGATATCTCATGGTTAATATCCAGTTGCCCGACGCGGCATCTCTGCAACGGTCCGACGCGGTATCCAGGAAAGTGGAAGAAATCGTCAAAAAATATGATGAGGTGGAATTCATTACCACGGCCGCCGGCTTCAGTCTGCTTTCGAACAGTATGAGCTCCAATTCGGGCTTTATTTTTGTCTCCCTCAAGGACTGGAATCTGCGGAAAATCACCGCCAATGATCTGGCGGCACGGCTAAATGTGGATTTTCATCTCGGCATAAATGAGGCCCAGGTGTTTGCATTCGGCCCCCCCGCCATTCCAGGCTTAGGGAGCGGTTCCGGGTTCACGTTCATGATTCAGGACAAGGGGGGGAATACGCCCGCTTTCTTAGCGGAGCAGGCCCGCAAATTTATTCAAACGGCCATGAAGCGGCCTGAAATCGGTTCCATTTTTACCACCTTTCGGGCCAGCGTGCCCCAGCGCTATATCGAAATCAACAAAGACAAGGCCCTGAAGGCGGGGGTCAGCCTCAACGACATCTACACCACCTTAGGCGCTTTCCTCGGTGGAGCCTATGTCAATGATTTCAACCGGTTCGGCAGGCTTTACAAGGTGTATATCCAGGCAGAGCCCCAGTACCGGCTCAAAGAAGACCAGATCGATCTGTTTTACATCAATAATAAAGAAGGGAATAGCGTGCCGCTTTCCACCTTTGTAAAGATTCAGAATATCGTTGGCCCGGATTTCACAAACCGGTTCAATCTATATCGCGCCATAGAGCTGACCGGTAGTCCGGCCAAAGGTTTCACGTCGGCACAGGCCATGACTGCCCTGGAGGAGACGGCCGCCCAGGTGCTGGCGGAAGGTATGGGGTATGCGTGGAGCAATATGAGCTTTCAGGAGAAAAAGTCCGCAGGGACAGGCTCGATTGTTTTTGTTTTCTCACTGCTCTTCGTTTTCTTGATCTTAGCCGCGCAGTATGAAAGCTGGTCCTTGCCTCTCAGCATTTTATTGGGAACGCCTTTTGCCATCTTCGGCGCATTCCTGGCCCTGTATGTGGCCCGAATGTACAGTGAGAGCTATGAACTCAATATATTTGCCCAGATTGCCTTAGTGATGTTGATCGCCATGGCGGCCAAGAACGCCATACTCATTGTGGAGTTTGCCAAACTGGAATTTGATAAGGGCCTTTCGCTCTTTGACGCCGCTGTAAAATCCGCGAAGCTGCGTTTCAGGCCTATATTGATGACGGCATTTTCTTTTATATTGGGCGTGCTGCCTCTGGTAGTAGCCGCGGGAGCTGGCGCCGAAGCAAGAGTCGTGATGGGCGTGGCCCTGCTGGGAGGAATGACCCTGGCCACGGTGTTAGGGGTTTTCTTTTATCCGATGCTGTTTGTGCTGATCGGCAAGATCGGCCGATACGAGAAAAAGCGCGACCTTCAAAAGGGTGAGGGCTGAAAAAGATGAACGTGGAAAGTGATGAACGTCGAACATCGAACGTCCAACGTCCAATATCGAATGAAAAAAACGGCAACCTTGGTCACTTTAGGTGCCTTTCCGGCTTCTCTGGATTAGGCATATTTGTTTTTTTGTTTCTCTCAGGATGCGCGGTGGGGCCGGATTTCAAGCCCCCCGTGGTGGAGGCGCCCAAGAATTACCGCTTTGAGAGGGTTCCCGCGGAAAGCATGATCAATCTGAAATGGTGGGAGTTGTTTGAAGATCCTGTGCTTTACAGCCTTGTGACTCAGGCGCTTTCAAACAACAAGGATCTTAAAATCGCTGCCAGCCGTGTAGAACAGGCCAGAGCGTATGTGGGATTTACCCGGGCCGATCAATACCCCGGCGTCTATATTGAAGCCGGCGCCGGGACAGGCAATTTCGGCGGCGGTAACCGGTCTGATACCCGGAACAGCTACGCCTTTGTGGGCCCGGTGCTCAGTTGGGAACTGGATTTCTGGGGAAAGTTCCGAAGGGCCACGGAGTCGGCCAGGGCCCAATTGATGGCCTCGGAGTATGGGCTCAGGACCGTTCAGATCGGTTTGATATCGGAAGTAGTGGGAACGTATTATCTACTGCTGGATTACCACCAGCGGGTGAAAATATCCAAGGATACCCTTGAGTCGCGACAGGAAAGTCTGGATATCATTCAAAAACGGTTCAATCGAGGGATTATTCCCGAGCTGGACGTGAACCAGGCCCAGATCCAGAAAGAAATTGCCGCGGCGGCTATTCCGCAGTATCAACGGGCGGTGGCCCAGACGGAAAATGCCCTCAGCATCCTGCTGGGAACGGCGCCCGAGCCTATCAAAACAGGCAATGGGTTGATGTTAGAATCGGCGCCCCCGGAGATTCCCACAGGACTGCCGTCAACCCTGCTGGAACGGAGGCCGGATATTGTACAGGCCCAGTATCTGATCGAGTCACAGACTGCAGACATCGGGGTGGCGGAGGCCATGCGTTTTCCGGCCATATCGTTAACCGGCATGTTGGGCCTTGCCAGCAGTGAGCTGGCCTCAATTACCTCGAGTGGAGGAGCCTGGTCGGTCGGCGGCGGTCTGTTCGGGCCGATTTTTGAATTCTACAAGAACATTCGGCGTGTTGAAATTGAGGAAGCCAAGACCAGGGAAGCCCTCTATTTCTATGAGAATACGGTTTTAACCGCCTTTAAGGAGGTTGATGATGCCCTGGTTGAAATCGATACCTTCAAAAAACAAAGGGCTGCGGTGGAAAGAAAGGAGAGGGCTGCAAAGAATGCTTATCGGTTGGCAAAGTTAAGATATGACAAGGGTGTCAGCAGCTATCTCGATGTCTTGGAAACCGAGCGGTCCCTCTTCTCTGCTGAACTGGAACTCTCGGAATTGAGGCAGCAATATTTGACCGGGTACGTGAAGTTATATAAGGCCTTGGGTGGCGGATGGATTACAAAGAAGGAAATGAAAAAGGAGATAGTTAGACCTGCGAAAAATCATGACTAAAAAATCTCATAATCAGCCTAAGTGGATTCGCGTTAACCGGTTCAGTTTCTTGCTTATCTCCATCGTGTTGTTCCTGGTGTTGCGCCCCTTTGTGGAAGGGCTTGTCAGGATCAATCTTTTAATGGAAATCTTCGTTTCTGTCATCCTTTTATCCGGGATCTATGCGGTGAGTGAAAGCCGGGTATCTCTCGTCTTTGCCCTCCTTACGGGATTGCCGGCCCTATTTATAGGTTGGTCTTTTCAACTCTTGAAAGTCCCCGCCCTCCTCTTGACACATCACATCTGCTCTGGGCTCTTTTTTGGAGTTGCAACGATCATTATCCTTCGCCATTTGGTGAACCAGAAGGTTGTCACTGTCGATCTAATATGGGGGGCGGTGTGTGGATATTTCTTCATCGGTTTCATGTGGGGCGACATCTACTCTCTGCTTGAGACCATTCAACCGGGTTCTTTCAACCTCGGACAGCAGCCAGTAATGAATATTGACAGCTTCATTTACTTCAGTTTCGTTAGCTTGACCACCTTAGGATACGGGGATATTATTCCTTTGACAAAACAGGCCCAGTCCCTTGCCATCATTGAGGCCGTTATGGGTCAGATGTATCTCGCCGTGAACATCGCGGCCCTTGTGGCAATCCGTATCTCCCAGGCAAGAAGCAGGGAGCCGTGATAGTCCCGAAAGGCATTTTTCATCAAGGCTAAAAAACAGTTTATCTCGCGACACACGAGATTGAAACTGGGAAAAACAGAAGTATGTAAATGAGTTATCTAATTTCCAATTTCTAATTTCAATTTTCGGCATCCTGAATCAGGCAAAAAACCGATGCCTTTTTAAGAAATCTGCAAACCGGTAAATGAAGGATGCCCTTCTTATCAAACGTCTCATGATACATTCCTGTCTCATGATTCAATATGAGACACTTTTTTTGAGCCTGCTCTTTTGTCACATTGTGTGACCCATCTGCTTTATTTTTCAGTTAACATGTTAATATTAAAAGTATTTTCCGATTTGTTCCCCATACTTCTTTTCCTTTGTCGGCTTTAAACGGCTTTTAACGGTTTGCGTGGGGCTGTTAGAGCCTTTCCCGTACCCTTTTAAATTAACATAATATCATCAGGTTAGTCACCATTGCCATCACTGAGACATTAGTGTCTCATGTTTTGCCCTCCTGATTGCGAGTCATAATTCAGTCTGACCATTGCTCGCAAGTTAAATATCTGATATTAGGCATCTTTTATCGCTTAGCCCCTGAGGAAAATGTTTTGGCACATAACCTGCTACTAATGAAAATATCTGATCCGTTCCCGAGGGAACAAAGAGTCTGAGCATGAGCCCCCTCTCCGGTGTTGACTTAGCGGTGTGGAGGGGGGTATAACAACAAGAAAATGGAGGAAAAGCGATGAAAAAAGTATTGATTGCGTATGTGAGTAGGACGGGAAAAACAGAGAAGATGGCTGAATCCATTGCTGAGGGGATTCGTTTCACCGGTAACGAGCCTGAGCTCAAAAAAGTCTCCGACATAAAGAGTCATGAAGAGCTGGCAGGATATGAAGGATATGTGTTCGGGTGTCCCACATACCACAGAGATATGACCGCCGGGATGAAGACATTTCTCTTCTTAGCAGAGAAGGCCAATCTCGTTGGGAAGATTGGAGGTGCTTTTGGCTCCTACACGCACAGCGGGGAATCTGCGCCAATGGTCTTTGATACCATGCAATTTGTGTTCAAAATGGACATGGTTGACTTAGGTGCGTTGAGTTTGAAAGAGGCTGTAGTGGGTACAGAGGATGGTTTGCGAGCGGGTCAGGATTATGGAAAGGCTATGGGTCAAAAGTTCGCCAATTGAAAAGGTAATCCTCAGCTATGGATGTTTAGTTCTAAGTAAGGAGGCTAAAAATGGCAGCACCCGAAGAAATGTACCAGTGCCAGACGACCAACTGCGGATATATTTACAACCCGGATAAGGGTGACCGGAAGGGTAAAATCCCGAAGGGGACCCTGTTTGACGATCTTCCGGACGACTGGACATGCCCGGTCTGCGGGGCAAGAAAAAAATCATTCCGGCCTCTTGCAGGACCAGGTTCCGTACTGGCAGAGGGGAGTTAAGATGATGGCTGCGAATCAATGGAAAAAGGTGCATCTGTACCAATGCCCGTGTGGATACAGCTATGAGCCCGAAAAAGGATGCAAAGAGATCGGTTGTGAGCCAGGCACCCCTTTTGAGGAGCTTCGGGATCAGCTCACCTGTCCGAGATGCCAGAGGGCCAAGGTGCACTTTAGGGAAAAAAGCTTTTCTGTACCAGCCGATTAGAAATAGTTGAGTGGTTGAATTGTTGAGCAGTTGAGTGGTTTACGATCCCTGAATTGAATAGTGATGTTTTATTTTTTCCAATACAAATTAATTTCTAAGGAGGTATAAGTTAATGGAGTTAAAGGGGAGCAAAACAGAGAAAAATTTATTGACCGCCTTTGCAGGGGAGTCCCAGGCGCGAAACCGGTACACCTATTTTGCCGGCCAGGCGAAAAAAGAGGGATTTGTTCAGATCTCGGCCATCTTTGAGGAGACGGCAAACCAGGAAAAGGAGCATGCCAAGCGGCTTTTCAAATTTTTAGAAGGAGGCGAGGTGGAGGTGACAGCGGCCTTTCCTGCCGGCGTGATCGGAAGCACCTTGGAGAATCTCAAGGCCGCAGCGGCGGGTGAACACTATGAACACACCGAGATGTACCCGGGTTTCGCAAACAAAGCGAGGGAAGAAGGGTTTGAGGCCATAGCAGGTGTTTTCGAAGCAATTGCAGTTGCCGAAAAGCAACATGAAAAGCGGTATAATGATCTTGCGGCCAATATTGAAGCGGATCTTGTATTCAAGAGGGCCTCAGAGGTAGTATGGCGCTGCAGGAACTGCGGTTACCTCTACACCGGAGAAGAGGCCCCCGAGGCATGTCCCGCCTGTGCACATCCGCAGGCGTATTTTGAATTGTTAGGGGAAAACTATTAACCCGGGACGCAGATAAACGCCGATTTTCAGGATCAAAAATTAGCCTAAAATAAAGGAGGACAAGAAATGGCAGAAAGACTGGAAGTTTATAAGTGTGAAGTGTGTGGCAACATTGTTGAGGTGTTGTTCGGAGCCAAAGGTGAACTGGTATGTTGCGGTAAACCGATGGTGCTGCAAAAGGAAAACACCGTGGATGCGGCCAAAGAGAAACATGTTCCGGTAGTAGAAAAAACCGCGGACGGCTTCAAGGTGAAGGTGGGAAATGTTGCCCATCCCATGGAGGAAAAGCATTACATTCAGTGGGTGGAGATCATCGCCGATGGAAAGGCGTACCACCAGTTCCTGAATCCTGGTGAAGCGCCTGAAGCGATTTTCAAAATCCAGGCCGACCAGGTCACGGCCCGGGAGTACTGCTCCCTTCATGGCCTGTGGAAAGGCTAAAATTAGTGAGACCGGGAACTCGGCCAGAGGGTATTTAGTCAACCTGCTGGCGGTTAAGTAGTGTCCATCCAGAAATGAGATAGTTTTTGCTAGATCTAGGAAGAATTCCCGCCGAGGCGGGACGGAAAATAGCCATTTATGGATCGACACTAAGTATGGGTGATAACATAGAAAGGAGAATAGATTATGGGAGAGTGGAAATGTAAGGAGTGCGGCTTTGCCCTTAAGGCAGATACGCCGCCAGAGGAATGTCCATCGTGCAAGAAAAAATGTGAATTTGTCGATGTAGCCTGCTACATCCCGGATTGTGGCCAGACAGGACAGGATCCGAGGCTTTAACAAATTTAGAAACATGGAGGAGGTGTTGTCATGTCAAAAAAGAAATACCATGTAAAGGCTGAGTGCCCCCAGTGCGCCTGCGGGGATATAAGCTTCCTGGGTCCTGAGAAACTTCGGGAAAAGTTTATCGGAGACGAAAAAGAGATAGACATCCTTTGTCCCCTCTGTGGAACCAAACATAAGGGCATAATGGAAGAGGATAAGGAATAAATCTATAGGGAGTTTGATCATGGGAAAAGCATTAGTTGTATATTGTACAAGGGCCGGCGCAACAAAGAAGATCGCTGATTTGATTGCGGAAGGTATCCGGATTGAAGGTGGTGAGGCAGACGTTGTCAATGCTACGGCAGTGAAAAATGAGGCGGATCTCCATGGATATGACGGTTATCTGTTTGGATCTCCCACATATCATGGCGAGATGATGCAGGCGATGAAAACCATGCTCTTTTTGGCTGAAAAGGCCAACCTTGAAGGGAAGGTTGGCGGTTCATTCGGCGCATTCGGATGGAGCGGTGAGGCGCCCGGTCGTATCTTTGACACCATGGACCATATCCTCAAGATGGATGTGGTCGGTGGGCCGTTAAGGCTCAAGTCCGCCGCTTTGGGCGGCGGTACCGAGATGGCCCAGGGCTATGGCCGCGAAATAGGAAAGAAGCTGAGTGCGTCTTAAATGCCGGTATGGCGAAAGGAGACCAATCATGACGACACCACAACATTGCCCGGGATGGGAACAGTTTAAAGACCTGAAGGTTTTTACGTGTAAATGCCCCAATTGCGGACAAGAGAAAGAGATTTTCTCGGACGAGTTCAATAAGGCACACACCTGTTCCGGGTGTGGAGAAGAGATCGACTTTACCCAGTGTACCCTTGATGCTGGAATTTAAAAGGAGGAAATTATGGTTAAGTATGTATGTTCGGTATGCGGTTATGTCTATGACCCTGAGGATGGAGACCCGGATAATGGTATAGAGCCGGGGACATCATTCGAGAGTCTCCCCGACGACTGGACCTGTCCGGTTTGCGGGGCTGAGAAAGAGCTGTTTGAAAAGGAGGAGTAAGCAGATCCGATTTAAGACCTCATAAAAAAACGAACATTTGGGGAGAATTATTATGAACGACAGGAGAGATTTCATAAAAAAATCGATTTTCTTAGCCGCCGGGATGGTTGTAGCCAAGTCCGCAACCGCCTTTGCTTCACCGGGAGACTTCCCCTCAGGCGTAGTGTATACAAAGGATAATCCCGGGAAGTGGGCCAAAAAGGTGGGCTCGCATGCCCCTGAGGTAAAGATAGAGGGGACGAAAGTGACCCTCACCACCAAGCACCCCATGTCTGAGAAACACTATATCGTCCGCCACACCTTAGTGTCGGCAGATGGCACGGTCCTTGGGTCGAAGACCTTCTACCCTTCCGATAAAAAGGCGGTTTCCACCTATGAACTTCCATCCGGTCATGTATCCAAGTTGTATGCTACCAGTTTCTGCAATCTCCATGATTTCTGGGTAACGGAATTCGTGGGCAAATAAGGAGGTGGGTTTATGAAGGAACTGAAGATCGGTTGCGGCAAACCGACCGGATCAAAGGTCGGATTATCTCGGCAAATGGGTGGTTCTCTGCTTTTATCCCGGTGATTTTACCTTTGTCTGAGCGACAGAATTGGCGGCAGTTGCTGCCAAGTACCCGGATATCCAGGAACTGGGAGTGGAAATGCTATCTATCAGCGTTGATAGTCATTTTGTACACAAGATGTGGCAGGATAACGAGCTTTCCAAGATGGTGGAAAATGGGGTCCCATTCCCCATGGTTTCAGATTCCGGCGGGAAGATAGGCACGGTTTATGGTGTTTATAATGAAGATGCCGGCGTTGAAATGCGGGGCCGCTTTATCATTGATCCTGATGGTGTTATTCAGGCCATCGAGACACTGACCCCTCCGGTGGGCCGAAATGTGAGCGAACTCATCCGTCAGATAAAGGCATTTCAGCATGTCCGTGCAACTAATGGCGATGAGGCCACTCCATCGGGGTGGCTGCCCGGCAAACCGACGCTCAAGCCAGGGCCCGACCTTGTAGGAAATGTATGGAAAGCCGGAAGGTCGAGGAGGCTTTTTAATCAACCACTCAACGAGATCTATTATAAATGATCAAAAGTGAGGAACTGTTTTGGACAATTCCTGAGGAGAGGAAAGATGCTGCAAATCGAGGACCTGCAGGTTAAGCTCGGAGATAAGGAGATCTTGAAACATATCGACCTTGAGATCCATCCAGGTGAGACCCATATTTTATTCGGTCCGAACGGGTCCGGGAAGACCTCGCTTTTAATGACCATTATGGGGTACCCTCAATATAGAGTAACGGCGGGGAAGATTATATTTAAGGGGGTAGATATAACAGATTTGCCAATAGACGAAAGGGCCCGGTTGGGTATCGGCATGTCCTTCCAGCGTCCACCCACCATAAACGGGCTGAAGACCCGTCAGATGGTCCAGTTATGCGCAAAGGACGCGGTAGAGGAAGAGACCTTGGCAAAAAAGGTCAATTTTGAAGGGTTTTTAGACAGAGACGTGAATGCCGGGTTTTCGGGTGGTGAAATAAAACGTTCTGAGCTGCTTCAGTTATTGGCGCAGGACCCTGACCTGATGCTTTTTGACGAGCCCGAATCAGGGGTTGACATGGAGAATATCTCTCTTGTGGGTAAGACCATTGCCTCTCTGTTACAGAAAGGCTTTCTTGATGCCGAGACAAAACCGAAGATGCAGGCAAAACGTGACAGGACAAAAATGGGGCTGATTATTACCCATACGGGATTTATTCTGGACTATGTGGCTGCTGATAAGGGTCAGGTCCTCTATGACGGCATGTTAAGCTGCGTCAGTAACCCGCACGAAATATTGAACTGCGTGGGTGAGTCCGGATATGAGGAGTGCGTGCGATGCATATCGACCATCAACTAAGGGAGCGTGCAAAGAAGGCAGTAGAGAAAAAGGGGGCGATCGGTCCGGACATCAATCTTCAGGAATTTGACGACGCGCCGGTGCCTCATTCCTACATGGCTGAAGAAGATCTTTGCGCCATGCCGGGAGAAGACCAGAAACAGCTTATCATGGCTGGAATGGATGTAACCGAGAAGGAAAGGGGCGGCACCTATTTACAGAAAGATACGGAGGTGATTCATTGTCATTCGCAGCAGGATGGGATTGAAGTTATCCCCATCCGTAGGGCACTGGAACATCATGACTGGATTCGGGATTATTACTGGAAGTTAGCGGACGTGGATGCGGACAAGTATACCGCTGCCGCAGAACTTGGGTTGCATGACGGCTATGTTATCCGGTCCCTTCCGGGGAGTAAATCCGTCTATCCTATTCAGGCCTGCCTTTATTTGGATAAGGACGGTCTACAGCAGAATGTTCATAACATCATTATTGCAGAAGAAGATTCCGAGCTTCATATCATAACCGGGTGTGCCACATCCCCCCATATGAAAAGGGGTGTTCATGTGGGGATCTCGGAATTTTATGTGAAGAAAAATGCCAAATTGACCTTTACCATGATCCACAATTGGGCCGAGGAGATGATGGTCCGCCCGCGTTCGGTGGCACAGGTGGAGGAGGGCGGTCTTTTCTTAAACAACTATATCTGCATGAAACCGGTCCGCTCTTTACAGATGTATCCAACAACCCATTTGATCGGTAAGGATGCTGTGGCACGATTTTACAGTATCATTGTGGGAAGCCCTGGTTCTGAATATGATCTCGGAGGGAGGATATTCCTGAAACACCCTGGTAACCGGGCTGAAATTGTAACCAGGACCATCAGTAACGGTGGAGACATTATTGCCAGGGGCCATCTGATCGGAGAAGTGCCGGATATTAAGGCTCATTTGGAGTGTCGGGGTCTTCTTCTCAATGGCGGTCTTATCCATGCCATACCCGAATTAGAGGCGCATGCTGACGGTGTTGAGATGTCCCATGAGGCGGCAGTGGGAAAGATTGCCCAGGAAGAGATTGCCTATCTGATGTCCCGCGGACTCACCGAAGATGAAGCCACGTCCACCATCGTTCGTGGTTTTTTAAGCGTTGATATCCCTGGCCTGCCTCCTCAACTGAAGGCCGAAATTGACAGGGCAATAGAAGAGAGTGATAAGGATGTAATGTAACCAACTAGTGTCGATCCATAAATGGCTATTTTCCGCAATATCAGCGTCAGACTCAAATTTTAATCCTCGAAATACTCCAATGTATTCCTGTGGTTAAAATCTTCGTCTTCCTTGATCTTGCAAAAACTATCTCATTTCTGGATGGACACTAACTAAAAAGGAGGAAATCATGAGCTTTGATACGTTTGAAGAGATTATTCGTTTTGCCATAGAGAGAGAAAAGGAAGCGGTCGCCTTTTATGAGGAAGCCAGCAGGCTCGAGCCATATGCCTGGGCCAAGGAGACATTTGAGGACTTTGCAAGGGAAGAGCAGAAACATCAGGCCCTTTTAGAAGGATTCCTCAAAGGGGAAAAAGTGGTGGCTGACTATAAGTTTGAATGGATTACCGACATTAAGCGGAGCGACTATCTCGTGGACATGGTATATGAAAAGGGGATGTCTTATCCGGACGCCCTGAGACTTGCAATGAAACGGGAAGAAAAGGCCCTGGCCTTTTATAATGATCTTCAAAAAAACGCGGGCAAAGAAGAACTGATAAAGGTATTTAAGATGCTGTCCCAGGAAGAGGCTAAGCATAAACTCGCCCTTGAAACATTATATGATGACTATATGGCAGAACAAGGGGATTAACCTGCGTAGCCGTTCACGGCTTGAAACTTGAAATTGGAAATTAGAAACTGGGGAGATCGGCCCAAAATTGAATGCGTTCATCAACAGCACAACAGCATGAAAGCCAAATTTCCAATTTCTATTTTCTAATTTCTACGTTCCGTAGGCCACAAAAAATGGGAGGATGGGGATGGAGGGAAAAGTACAAATATACACGCTCAGTACCTGCGGCCATTGTAAGGCCACGAAAAGATTGTTAGATGAATGTAATGTGAAGTACGAATTTGAAGACGTGGACATACTCCAGGGAGAGGAAAGGGCCGCCATCCTTGAAGACATCAAGAAATGGAATCCCAACTGCTCTTTTCCCACAATCATCATTGGAGACAGGGTTATCGTGGGATATAAGGAACACGAGATAAAGGAGGCCCTTGGATTATGAACGAGGCAGAAAACCTATACGAGACGTTGAAGAGAGTTCAAGAGCCCAAGGGCTACTACTTTAACAGCGACAAAGAGAGGGTGGTTGAACTCCTTGAGGCCCTCATCGTGAACAGGGAACGCTATGGCTATATGTCGTGTCCGTGCAGATTGGCATCGGGAGATCGCAAAAAGGATCAGGATATCCTCTGCCCATGTGTCTACAGGGAAGACGATGTGAAGGAGTATGGGAGCTGTTATTGCAATTTCTATGTCTCAAGAGAGTGGAATGAGGGAAAGATGCCTCATGAATATGTTCCGGAGAGAAGGCCTCCGGAAAAGTCTATCCCCTGAGAGGACATGCCTGGAAGAGCCGGGAGAAGAGATATCAAGGCATCGATTCAGTCTGACGCTGTGCCTGCTCTTTTTTCTTGCCGCCCTTTCATCCGGAGGTCACGTGTACGCCGCTGATGCAAAAACAGGAGGGGCTTCAAATCGTTTAATTAATGAAAAAAGCCCTTACCTTCTTCAACACGCCCGGAACCCGGTAAACTGGTATCCCTGGGGTGAAGAGGCATTTCAGAAGGCTAAGGAGGAGGACAAACCGATCTTCCTTTCCATTGGCTATGCCACGTGCCATTGGTGTCATGTTATGGCGCACGAGTCCTTTGAGGACGAGGAAGTTGCCCGAATTCTGAACAAGTATTACATCGCCATAAAGGTAGATCGTGAAGAGCGGCCGGACATCGATAAGATCTACATGTCCGTGTGCCAGGCCTTGACAGGACGCGGGGGATGGCCCCTCACTGTCCTCATGAGTCCCGATGGCAAACCCTTTTTTTCGGGCACCTATTTCCCGAAGTCAGCACGTATGGGGATGCCCGGTCTGATCGATATCCTAAACCAGATCGCTGCCATGTGGGAAAAGGACCGGGCGCGGATACTGAAGACGGGGCAGGAAATCACTAACGCCATTCAACCCGCCTCAGACCCTGACAAGGCCGTTCATGTTGTGAGCGTGGACACCCTGAAGAAGGGTTATTCGCAACTTGCCGGGCGCTTTGATCCCAAATGGGGCGGGTTTGGCGCCGCCCCCAAATTCCCCACACCCCATCAGATCACCTTTCTCCTGAGATGGCACAGGCGGAGCGCCGATCCCCAGCCCCTGAAAATGGTGGAAAAGAGTTTGGATGAAATGCGGTATGGCGGTATCTACGACCAGATTGGATCTGGTTTTCACCGGTATTCGGTGGATGAACAGTGGTTGGTGCCCCACTTTGAAAAGATGCTCTACGACCAGGCCATGTTGGCAATGGCATATATCGAGGCGTATCAGGCAACAGGAAAGAGCAGATTCGGGAAGGTTGCCCGCGAGATATTTGCCTATGTGTTGCGTGATATGAGCGCACCCGAGGGAGGGTTCTACTGTGCGGAAGATGCTGACAGCGAGGGAAGGGAAGGCCTGTTTTATGTCTGGACCCCTGATGAAATAAAGGGGCATCTCGGGGATGTTCCGGGGGATCTGTTCTGCCGCTTTTATGACATCACTGAAAAGGGTAATTTCGAAGAAGGAAAGAGCATCCCCCACATGCCTCTGACCCTCCAGGCATTTGCGCAAAGGGAAGGGATGAACCCTGCCAAATTGGACAAGGCCTTGAAAGATGCCAGAGAGCGGCTTTTTGATATTCGCAAAAAGCGTGTTCATCCCCTGAAAGACGACAAGATATTAACTTCCTGGAACGGGCTTATGATCGCTGCCCTTGCAAAAGGCTATCAAGCCCTCTGCGATAGTGCCTATGCAGATGCAGCTCTAAAGGCCGCTGACTTCATCCTGAAAAATCTAAGGATAGACGATGGCAGGCTTCTCAGGCGTTACAGAAAGGGGGATGCAGCCTATCCGGGATATCTCGACGACTATGCGTTTATGGTGTGGGGGCTGATCGAACTGTATGAAGCAACCTTTGATGTTACCTATCTTGAAGCGGCAATTGCGCTGAACAGGGAGATGATAGACATTTTTTGGGACAAGAAGGGAGGGGGGCTCTATTTTACTGGAAAGGGGAATGAGGCCCTTATCACGAGGAGCAAGGAGATCTATGACGGAGCCCTTCCTTCAGGCAACTCTGTGGCGGCCCTGAATTTTCTGCGCCTGGGCCGCATGACAGGCAGGATAGACTTAGAAGAAAAGGCTGAACAGTTGACGGCCACGTTCTCCCGGGAGGTTACAACACAGCCGATCGGTTACACCCAGTTATTATCGGCCCTTGAGTTTATGTTAGGTCCCACGCAGGAGATTGTCATTGCAGGTGACCTTGGCCTGGACTCCACCAGGGAGATGGTAAATGCCGTCCGCAGCAGGTTTCTGCCAAATAAGGTGGTGCTACTGCACCAGAACGGTCCTGATGGCAAAAGGCTCGAAGCCTTATCACCCTTTATCAAAGAGATGCGTCCCATAAATCAGAAATCCACAGTCTATGTATGCGAGCAATATGCATGCAAGGCGCCTGTGACGGATGCAGGTAAACTGGAAAAACTTCTCAATTAGGAAAGGAATATACTCTAATGTTTATCCTTGGATTACAGGGAAGCCCGCGTGTCAAAGGAAATACCGGCATTCTTCTCTCTACATTTCTTGCGGAAGCCGAAAGACTCGGGGCACGAACAGAATATTTAGATGTGGCCAAAAGAAACATCTCTCCCTGTCAGGAATGCGGTACTTGCGAACAGAAGGGCTTCTGTCCCATTGACGATGATATGCAGGAGGTTTACCCATTACTCCGCCAAGCAGACCTTATCGTGATAGCAACACCCATATTCTTTTACGGGGTTACGGCCCAGCTTAAGGCCCTCATTGACCGTTCCCAGGCTCTCTGGTCGAGGAGATATGTCTTAGGGCTTACGGACCCGGGAAGGGAGTGGCGGCGCGGTTTCTTATTGGCCGTAGGCGCCACAAAGGGAAAGAATCTCTTCGAGGGCGTCAACCTCACTGCAAAGTACTTCTTTGACGCGGTTGGTGCTAACTTTGACGGGGGTCTGACTTATAAACATATCGAAGGACCTGGAGATATAACAAAGCATCCCACGGCCCTTGAAGATGCAAAAGAAAGGGCCAGGGCCCTTGTAGGCCCTTTTTTGGATAGGAAAAAAATCCTTTTCGTTTGCAATGAAAACGCCTGTCGCAGTCAGATGGCCAGCGCCTTTGCCCAGCGCCATGCCGGGGACCGGATAGAGGCTGTCAGCGCGGGCAGTGCGCCCGCCGAGGCGATCAATCCGCTCATGATTGAAGTGATGGGCGAAAATGGTATTGATATGGCCTTTCGCAAACCCGAAAGCATTGAGGCCGTCGCTATCCATGGAAAACCGGACCTGATCATATCAATGGGGTGTGGGGATGCGTGTCCCCTTTTTCCCGGCGTACCGAATGAGGAATGGGATTTGGAAGATCCCGCAGGAAAACCGATCTCCCTCATGCGTGAGATCAGGGATGATATTGAGAGAAGGGTGATTGAGCTTATTGGAAAATAGGTGGCCGTTCACGGGATCAGAGGTTAAGGGATGAGGTAGCTTCCCTATTTCATAATCTTGATCATAATCCTAATCTTACTCAACACGATTATGATTATGAGTACGATTAAGATTATGGTTCCCCCGTAAAAGACCTTTTTATGGACAATTCTGGACCTGTGAACGCTTACGAAAATAAAATACAAAAATATTAAAAGGAGGAGAGAATTATGGATAAGTATGTATGTTCGGTATGTGGTTATGTGTACGACCCGGAGGATGGCGACCCGGATAACGGTGTAGCGCCGGGGACCTCATTTGATGATCTACCGGATGACTGGACATGTCCTATTTGCGGTGCAGCGAAAGACCTGTTCGGAAAGGAGTAAGATATGAAACCGATAGAGATTTCAAAAGGCATTTACTGGCTGGGAGTAATTGACTGGAACGTAAGGGATTTCCACGGATATTCCACGTATCAGGGGACAACCTATAATTCGTTTCTGATCATGGACGAAAAGACTACCCTGATAGATACGGCCAAGAAGGAATTTGCCGATGAACTTATTGCTAACATAAGCCAGATCGTTGACCCAAAAGAAATTGATTATGTAATCAGCAACCACACCGAGATGGACCATTCCGGGGGCCTGCCGAGAGTAATGCACAGGGTCGGCGAGGATAAACCGCTTTACTGCTCCAAGATGGGACAGAAGAACCTTGCCAAGCATTTTCCTCAGAAGTGGAATTACCAGCCTGTGGAAAATGGTGGTGAATTGAGCCTGGGCAAGAGGACCCTTACCTTTTTAGAGACCCGGATGGTTCACTGGCCTGACAGCATGTTTACCTACGCAAAGGAGGACAGGATCCTCTTTTCCAGCGACGGCTTCGGGCAGCACTATGCGGGTCTTGAGAGGTTTGACGACCAGATGGGTGATGCCATTATGCCCCATGCAAAAAAATACTTTGCCAATATCCTCCTCCTCTACTCGCCGATGATACTTAAATTAGTGGAGAAGGTTACAGAGATGGGGTTAGCTATAGATATGATCTGTCCTGACCACGGCATCTTTTGGCGCAAAGATCCGTCAAAGATCATTAACGCCTATGTGGAATGGAGCACCCAGAAACCGAAACGAAAGGCAGTGGTCGTTTACGATACCATGTGGCACAGTACCGAGGCCATGGGAGAGGCCATTATAAACACACTCGGAGAGGAAGGTGTGGATGCCAGACTCATGCATCTCAGGAATTGTCACCGCAGTGATATCATGACCGAGGTCCTTGACGCAGGTGCAATTATCATCGGGTCCCCGACTCTGAATAACGGGATTTTCCCCACGGTCAGTGATTTTCTCACATACATGAAAGGGCTGAAACCGTTGAATAAGGTGGGAGCCGCGTTCGGGTCATTCGGCTGGAGTGGTGAGGCGGCAAAGCTGGTTACGAAAGAGCTTGAACAGATGAAGTTCGATATTATTGATCCGGGCGTGAGGATTCAGTACGTGCCTGATGACAAAGCTCTGGATGCGTGTCGTGACTTAGCGAAGAAGATTGCTAAGGCATTGCCGGCAGAATAGGCGCCCGTCAAATATCAAGGGAATCCCGGACAAAGAGAGGCGCCAGGAAAAGGAGGAGATCTTGGTTGCAAAGGGAATGATGTCGGTTTCGATCGCCCTCCTGTGGGCGGCAGCGCTTGCGTTTGGCACCCCTGTACAGGCTCAGGAGGATGAGTGTATCGCCTGCCACCAGAAGGTCACCCCCGGCTTTGTGTCCGACTGGAGAGTGAGTAAGCACTCCGAAGAAGAGGTGACATGTTCCGATTGTCATGGTGATAAACATAAAACCGCGAAAGATGCCAATCTGGCACGGCTGCCGGACGAACATGTCTGCGCCGAATGCCATGAAGATCAGTTCGATCAGTTTGTCAAGGGCAAACACAACTATGGCTGGCGCTCACTGAATGCCCTGCCCATTACCCACATGGAGCCTGACGAGCTGATGGAAGGTGGTGTGGGGTGCGGTGGCTGTCACAATATGGGTGTGAAGAGTGCGGCCGAGAAAAAGGATCGCTGGGACAAAGGCTACCGTTATCAGAACAACTCCTGTGACGAGTGCCATACGCGTCACGCCTTTTCCAAAAAGGAGGCCCAGGATCCGAGGGCCTGCCAGCAGTGCCATATGGGCTATGACCATCCGCAGTGGGAGATGTGGAGCAGCTCCAAGCACGGCACCCGGTTTTTTGTTAAGCAGGCAGGCAAATTGCCTGAAGGTGCCGCAGCGCCTACCTGCCAACTTTGCCACCTTCCCGGCGGCACCCACGAAAACAGGACAGCATGGGGCTTTTTCGGTGTTCGGTTACCCCTGCCAAAAGACGAACAATGGGCAAACGATCGGGTCCTTATTCTCAAGGCCTTGGGCGTATTGAATCCCGTAACCGGCAAACCGACCCCGCGGCTGGAGATGATGAAGTCCATCCACATGATCCGGTTTACCGAAGATGCCTGGAAGACCGAGCGGGAAAAAATGATCCAAATCTGCTCGAGATGTCATGCCGGGCAGTATGCTCGGCACCGGTTGGAGATGGGCGACAGGATGATTAAAAATGCTGACCACTTGATGGCTCAAGGGATTAAGACCGTTGCGGCTCTTTACAAAGACGGAATTATCAAGAAGCCGGATCACTATCCCTTTGCCTATCCCGACTTCCTCTATTTCAATCAGACAGGCGGTTCATACATCGATCAGGTATTGTTCAGGATGTACATGAAATACCGGATGCGAACCTATCAGGGTGTTTTCCATGCCAACCCGGATTATGTCTACTGGTACGGCTGGGCTGCCATGACCAAATCCTTGGGTGAAATCCACGAACTTGATCGCACCATGAGGGCAACGCATAAGGTTAAGTAGAACCAGAAATGGAACAGGCCCCGGTCATTGATATTAGCGAGTGTTCTGATTGCGAATCCTGCGTGGAGTTATGTCCCTCTGTCTTTAGAATAAATGGGGAGACAGGAATCATCGAGACAGTGGAGCTATCCCGATATCCTGAAGAAGAGATCCGGGAGGCCATAAGTTACTGCCCCAAGGACTGCATAACCTGGGAGGGGGGTGGTTGAAAGGGCGTATTCTCAAACAGCGGGTCCTCGAACTTCTGAGATCAGAGGAGCTTGATCTTGCTCTGGAGGCATTGTGCAGTATACCTCCACGCCGGGTTATCAATTCTCTCTTTTCCTTCCTTTACAGCACTGATGAACAGATAAGATGGCGGACGGTGACGGCCATGGGCGCCGTTGTGGCAAGACTTGCCGATGAAGAAATGGAGCAGGCCAGGATAATCATGCGCCGGCTCATGTGGAATCTTAACGATGAATCGGGAGGCATAGGCTGGGGCAGTCCCGAGGCCATGGGAGAGATCTTGGCCTGTCATGAGTTCCTTGCCAAGGAGTATGCCCCTATTCTCATATCCTATGCACGAAAAGACGGGAACTATCTGGAACTGGAAATGCTTCAACGCGGTCTCCTCTGGGGGGTTGCAAGACTCTCTCAGGTGAGACCATACCTAATTCAGGATGCAGTCCCCCATTTCATGCCTTACCTGCAATCGATGGATACTGTTGTAAGGGGTTTGGCGGTCTGGCTCATGGGAGTGCTTGAGGCTGGCGATGCACGGACGGCCCTTGAGGCCCTTACTGACGATGACGCCGAGCTTAGTGTTTATCAGAATCGAAAGCTAATCAACCGTTGTGTGAAAGAACTGGCAGAAGCGGCACTCAAAAGATTGCCGGGTAGAAACAAATAGAAAAGGAGGTTTCTCATGAATCAACGTTATGCCAACCCTTATGTCATCGGGACCTTACTCGGGTTAGTCATGCTGTTTTCCTTTTATACTATGGGTAGAGGTGTTGGATCTTCGTCAACCTTTGCCCGGGTTGCAACGGCAGGGGTTGATCTGGTGGCTCCCGAACATGCAAAGGCCAACGCATATTTCTCAAAGTACCTGTCAGGAAGTCGATCTCCTCTCATGGCCTGGCTGGTTTTTCTGAGCATGGGGGCCGGGCTCGGAGGCCTGTTTTCGGCCTTCATCGCCAACAGGGTAGCTGGCGAGGTGGCAAGGGGGCCGTCCATTGGGGTTTCAGCCCGGCTGTGGCTTGCCTTGGGCGGGGGTATCTTGTCAGGATTTGCCGCGCGATTGGCCAGGGGGTGCACAAGCGGACAGGCCCTTACCGGGGCTTCCGAACTTGCCTTCGGTAGCTGGATCTTTATGCTCTCTATCTTTGCAGGCGCATATGCAACCGCCTATTTTTTTAGAAAGGAGTGGCTGTAATGGGACCTCTATACAAATTGGGTTGGTTTGATTTTGCCTACGGTCTCCAAATGGCCGGGCTTATCGGGTTCTTTTTCGGGTTCGTACTCGAAAGGGCCGGGTTTGGGAATGTCAGGAAGCTCACAGCAATATTTTATCTGAGGGACTTTGCCGTCCTGAAGGTCATGTTCACCGCCATTGTGGTATGCATGTTAGGGCTCCTCTATTTTTCCGTCTTTGGCTGGATCGACCTTAGCCATGTATACATTTTGCCCACCTATATATGGCCCCAGATTGTGGGTGGCCTTGTCCTCGGCATAGGGTTCATCATGGGCGGTTATTGCCCCACAACCTCCATCGTGGCCACGGTATCGGGTAAGCTTGATGGGTTGATATTTATCGTCGGCATGATCATCGGCTCATTCATCTTTGCCGAGATATTTCCATTATTAGAGAAATTCTATTCGGCAGGAGATATGGGCGCCATCCGACTCTCTGATGTCCTAAGTCTGAACTCCGGTATTATTGCCTTTTTGGTATGCCTTATGGCCGTTGGGGCTTACTGGTTTGTGGAAAAGGTGGAAAATAAGTTTGGAGATAGGGACACTCTCCCGGGCGGTTCAAAGAGAGTTAAGAGATCTGCCGCAGCGATTCTTATCCTTTTAGGCCTGATTCTTGCCATTATTAACCCGGATCGTGTTGTTGTCAACAGGCCAGTTCCACAGGTACAGACTCAAAGGAGGGTGGAAGAGATTCAAAAGCCAAGTCCCAAAGCAGAGAAACCTTCTTCAACGAAGTTTGAGATTGTGGAAGATGAGGGATGTTAGCAGCCATTGAGCAGAGAAGCGCAGACTTCGAAGGGGGACGTTTTTCAAAGGCTTCCTGAAGTCATTGATGCTCGCTGCAACGATCTGCAGGGGATCTGTCTAAGACTTAGGGCTCAACAAAAAATAACTTTACATTTTTGCATTCCGTCTCCACGTCATCTTCGTCCGATCTCAAACCAATCTGACATGAATCTGGGCGCCAATTCTGCTAAGTTATTTTTTGTTGAGCCCTTAGATCAACCGGCAAGTTTGAGGGCGACGTCCACACACAAACTTCCACTGCTGGCTTCACAAGGTATTGAAATTACCGGAATACCTGACGGATAGCTCACGCTGTGCTTTCCAATAATCACGCTCGGAACTGAAATTGATGCGGTATCGACAGGGAAGGCGCTTTTTGCGTTCCCAGCGATCATATTCGCGATTTCGCCGATAGCATCGGTGCAATCGTCATTGATCTCTGCAAATTCCTCTTCCAGCAAGGCCCCAGCCATCCGCAATGCAATTTTTTGCGAAAAGCCTATGGATACGCAACCGATGACCGCACCAGATAGCCCTATGATGCTACTGACCTCATATGCAGGAATCTTGTCTTTCTTGATGAAGGGTTTGCCTATGGTAACAGGTAGATCAATCATAGTCTCAAAGACGTCCTTTATTGCTATCAAGAAGGGATTGATATATTTAGCGTCCATTAAAATTTCCTCAATTAATCCTGGGTAAACCCCCGGTTTTGCCGGGGGACGCGTAAAGTTTGCCATTTCCAGGAATGCAAGAAAAAACCTCCTTTGATGTGAACCGCTCAAAGTGAAAAGCGACAGAGGGGTTTTCAATGAGAAATGCTCAAAGTTTAAACCATTCAAAGTGGGAATGAATATATCATATAACCTGTATAACGAAATATAGAAAGAAAAAAATTTATTAAAATTTTAGGATCGACTATCTGGATCTTTTTGATGAGTAGCTTCGTTGCCACCTTCAGACGGCGCACATCCCAATTTGATCAGGGACGGATCGTACTCGACAGGGGCCTCGTATCCGAGAAGATTGCAGATTGTGGCAGCCACATTACTCAGGCCCGGCGTATCGATCCTGTTCAGGGAGAAATTGTTTGCTTTCGAGTAGTCCTTGATAATGAAAGGGACCGGGTTCTTGGTGTGGGCAACCATAGGAGTGCGCCTGCCGTTCTTCTCTGTCCACATACAGTCAGCGTTGCCATGGTCGGCCGTGATGATCGCCACCCCACCCGAATCCCTGATAGGCTTCATGAGCCTGCTTAGACAGAGGTCCACTGTTTCTACGGCAATACGGATGGAGATGGGAACTCCCGTGTGCCCCACCATATCGCCGTTGGCATAGTTCAGGCGGATGAATTTGTATTTGCCGCTGCGGATGGCATCTATCACCGTATCGGTTATCTCTGCCCCCTTCATCCAGGGTCTAAGGTCAAAAGTAATCCTGTCCGAGGGGATCTCCAAATATTTCTCCAATCGTTCATCAATGTAACCGGAGTTGTTTCCGTTCCAGAAATAGGTAACGTGGCCGAATTTCTGAGTCTCGGAAATGGCGAAGGACGTAATGCTCGTGGCACAGAGATATTCACCTAAGGTCCTATCGATGGCAGGCGGTTCAACAAGATAGTTTACAGGTATATGGGCGTCTCCATCGTACTCCATCATACCCGCGTAAAAAACATTGGGAACCCGTTTGCGGTCGAACTCGGAAAAATCAGGTTCATCAAATGCACGGGAAATCTCAATGGCCCGGTCACCCCGGAAATTGAAGAGGATAACTGCATCGCCATCTTCTATGGCACCCACAGGCTTTCCATCTTTTACGACCACAAAAGAGGCCATGTATTGATCTGTAATATCAAGGGCTTCCGTATAATAGGTTCGGATTGCCTCAGAGGCTGAGGGGAAACCGCGCCCTTCTCCAAGGACGTGCGCATTCCAGCCATTTTCCACCACTTTCCAGTCAGCATTGTACCGGTCCATGGTGGTGACCATTCGTCCACCTCCGGATGCGATGCAATAGTCCCGACCGGCTGTTGAAATCTCTTTCAGCCATTTTTCCAGGGGCTCAAAAAAGGAGAGAGCACTTTTTTCGCCCACATCCCGGCCATCAAGGAGACCGTGTACTCGAACCCGTTTGATGCCATCCGCGGTGGCACGCTTCAGGAGGGCGTAGAGATGGTCAATGTGACTGTGAACGTTCCCATCGGAGACCATGCCTATGAGATGCAGGGCCCCTCCTTTGCCGGTGCGATCGCGCACCTGGGTCCACGCCTTGCCTTCGAATATTCTCCCCGATTTTATGGCGTCGTTGACCAGCTTGGCTCCCTGGGCAAAGATCCTTCCCGCGCCAAAAGCATTGTGACCCACTTCGGAATTACCCATATCGTCGTCCGATGGCATACCCACCGCGGTCCCATGGGCCTTCAGGCGGGTAAAGAGAGGTTCCTTGAAGAGGGCGTTCAGGGTTGGGGTGTATGAGACATAGAGTCCGTCGCTCTCATCGTGAGGGCCAATTCCAACACCATCCATGATCACCGTAACCACCGGGCCCGGAAATTCTGTATATCCGGCAAGTCGTTCAAGTCTCATATCTTTCATGGGCTCCTCCGCAAATCCCGTTTTAATTCAGGAATCGAAAACTAATGGTCTGCTGAAGATTTAAAGCATCTAAAAGCATATTCAAGCCGTAAACGGCTACCGCATGGTATACCAACCGGGACTTTTTGCCAAGTTCGGATTTGTCAAATAGTTGAGGCGTTTGCTCTTCGACTTGAGCTTGGATGAAGAAAAGACCGGGATATCAGCGATAGAGTTGAAGATAGCGGGTTGTAGGAAATACGAAAAATTGATTTGGAAAACCAATAACTTTGTGCAATAGTGTAACAATCTGTGTCATTTTTTTCTTGAAGACGATTTGGAGGTCCTGAAACCTTTGAAAAACGTTTCCCGCTACAAGCGGGATTCAAGATCAAGGCGCATGAGTCCCGCTTCAGCGGGATTAACCATAGGAATATATTGAATATGAAAGGAGGAACAGGATGGAAATTCAGGACTTGATTCCGGATTATGGGTTGGAGCATGCGGGTCTTCATAATTTAGGAGATGTTTACTGGAATGTTTCCACACCAGGGCTCTATGAGCATGCTATCCACCGCTATGAAGCCCAGATAGCCCATTTAGGGCCTTTAGTGGTCTCAATGGGCCAGCATACGGGCCGTGCGGCAAAAGATAAATACGTCGTGGATGAACCGGAGACGACCGGTGATATTTGGTGGGGAGAGGTCAACGTAAAGTACTCTGAGGAGAGGTTCAACTCACTTCATAGGCGTATGGCAGCATATCTGCGAGGCAAAACAGTGTTCGTCCAAGACTGTTATGCGGGTGCGGATGAGCAGTATCAACAGCCCGTGCGGGTCATCAATGAATTCGCATGGCACAATCTTTTTGCCCGCAATATGTTCATCCAGATGCCCAGAGAGCGCGAAATCATCAAGAGTTTTGTCCCTGAATTTACCGTGCTTCACTGCCCCAACTTCAATGCCGATCCGGACGAAGACGGGACGCGGAGCGGTACATTTGTGGCACTTCACCTTGGGAAGAAACTGGTCCTTATCGGCGGAAGTGCCTATGCAGGGGAGATTAAGAAATCGATCTTTACGGGCCTCAATTTCCTTCTGCCGGAACAACGGGTTCTTTCCATGCACTGCTCGGCCAATGTGAGCAAGGATGACCCGGATGATGTGGCTATTTTTTTTGGTCTATCGGGAACGGGCAAAACAACGCTTTCTGCTGATCCCAACAGGCTGCTCATCGGAGATGATGAACACGGCTGGTCAGATAACGGGGTGTTCAATTTTGAGGGCGGATGCTATGCCAAGGTTATCCGTCTTTCCCAAGAGGCAGAGCCGGAGATCTATGAATGTACCAGACGGTTTGGCACTATCCTGGAAAACGTCACTCTGGATCCAGCCATCCATCGGATAGATCTGGATGACTCGAGCTTGACAGAAAACACCCGCGCCTCATATCCTCTTGCCCATCTCCCAAATGTTGTGCCTTCCAGCATGGCCGGGCATCCTCGAAACGTCATTATGTTGACGGCAGATGCCTTTGGAGTTTTACCCCCCATCGCCAGGCTGACACCGGATCAGGCCATGTACCACTTTATAAGTGGGTATACAGCAAAGGTTGCCGGAACAGAAAAGGGCGTTACCGAACCCACTGCCACATTCAGCGCGTGTTTCGGCGCTCCCTTCATGGTGAGGCACCCGTCTGTGTATGCCCAGTTGCTATCTGACAAAATCGCCAAACACGGGGCCAAGTGTTGGCTTGTGAATACGGGCTGGACCGGTGGTCCTTATGGAATCGGTTCTCGCATGAAGATCCAGCATACGCGGGCCCTATTGAATGCTGTTCTTAACGGAACTTTAGACGAGGTGGAGATGCAAACTGATCCCATCTTCCATTTCCAGGTCCCGTCAGAGGCGCCTGATGTCCCGTCTGGAGTCCTGAGGCCCCGCGATACCTGGGTTAATCCCAATGAATACGATGTTCAGGCAAAAAAACTGGCAGGTCTCTTTCATGAAAATTTTACCCAGTTTAAAGACATAACTCCAGGGAATGTCCTGGCCGCCGGCCCGGCCTAAACGCGAGGTGCCCTGATCCACCACATGGCCGTGTTTACTAATTACGACACACCCACCGGCACCACGGCGGCCATCGGTTTTCGTATGCGAAAGAGGAGTCCTTCGTTACTTTGGCCCGATCCGCATTACCTGCCATGTACCAGGTCGATAATGCTCACTTCCGGCGGGACAAGAAATCTCATGGGTGGTCCCCAGGTACCGGAGCCCCTGTTTACGTAGAGAAATGCCCCATCCCGAAGAGGAAGGAGTCCCCTGTCAATGGGATAGAGCAGCTTGATGATGAGACTGAAAGGGAAGATCTGGCCCCCGTGGGTGTGGCCTGAGAGTTGAAGATCAAAAAGCCCCTCACACCCGCTCTCCACCAAAGGCCTGTGTTTCAAAAGAACAACGAATCGATCCTCAGGAAGATCTGAGAGCAACTCTTTTTCAGAGATCCTTTCATGGGAACCGAATAGATTTGTCGTGGCATCGTCCACGCCCGCCATGACAATAAGCCCTGGAATCTCCCGTTTCTCTCCCCTGAGAACGGTGAACCCGGCCTCTTCAGTAAAGGCCAGCGATCGCCCAATGCCGGCGTAGAATTCATGATTCCCGGTAACCGCATACTTCCCGTAGGGTGTACGGATGGCACCGATTTTGTCCGCCATTCTTGAAATATCGTTGATTTGACCGTCCAACAGATCCCCTGTGGAAACCAGGATATCCGGCTGTGCCCTGCGCACTTCCTTGAGGATCCTTTCCAGTCTCCATTCTCCTATGATGAGTCCCAGATGCACATCAGATATTTGAACGATGCGGAGTCTGCCCAGTTTTTCCGGGATCTTGGGGGATTTAATAACAATCCGTTCGGTTCGGATATGGAGGGCCTCTATTTGGCCATAGATGCCAACGAAGACAGCGACCGCAAGGGGAATGAAGAAGGTGACCCTGGACGATGGCATCCATTGTCCAGGATCCCAATGAGAAATACGGGCTATCACAGAGAGTAAGAGGGCATAGACGTCTATTATAAGGGCGGTACACACGAACAGAAACAGAAGTCCCATCCACGTATATCCGGCATAGGCCAGAACCTTAGGAACTGAGTGCATTCCATACCTTTCAAGCACTCGAATTAGAATAGGGCATAACACCATAAAGGTCATCAACAGGGCCAGGGAAATGCTTCCCCATCTGCTAAGAGAAAAGGCGTACCGTACCTTTAAAAAGGCATAGGAGTGAATAAGCCCGTAAAGGGTTAGGAAAATAGAGATAAAAACAGCAATTCGCAAAACAAGTTCTTCCTTTTCAGAAAATATTAAAACTATGCTATAATCATGATGATATCATAAGACAAGGACCTTTTCCTGTTTATAAGGAGCACCATGTCCCGCCGCTGGTTTATTTTTTTGATCACCTCTGCCAACTTCTTTCTTTCCCAGTTTTATCGGGCCTCCAATGCGGTTATCGCCAATGATCTCATAGAAGACCTTGCCTTAGATACGCAAGGATTGGGCACCATCAGCGCCGCCTTTTTTTACGCCTTTGCCCTGACCCAGATCCCTATCAGCATCTTTCTCGACCGGATCGGCCCAAGGCGGCTGATGACGGGTCTCTCCCTTTTTGGTATTGCCGGCGCCCTCATCTTTTCCTGTGCCCATTCTCTTGGGATTGGTTTGGTGGGTCGCACCCTCCTGGGCATGGGTATGGCCTGCAATCTCATGGGTACCCTGAAGCTTCTGACCGTCTGGTTCGGGCCCGCCACCTTTGCCACCCTCACCGGTGTTATGTTTTCCATTGGGACCGTGGGAAACATGGCTGCCGCAACGCCGCTGGTCCTGTTAGTCAATGCCGTGGGATGGCGACAGGCCTTTATGGTCATTGCGGGTGTGAATCTGCTTCTGGCCCTGATCCTGTACGTCGTGGTGAGGGATACGCCCACGGACAGGCCGTCCACTTCCCCTAAAGAGCCGTTACCGGACGTGCGCAGCGCCTTTTTAGGCCTTGCTCAGCTTTTGAAAAAGAAAGAGTACTGGATCATCTCTATGGCAAGTTTAGTGAGCTACGGTATATATGGCGCCTTTCAGACCCTTTGGGCCGGTCCCTACCTCATGGAGGCGATGGGCCAAACTGTTATGAACGCGGGTCACCTGATCCTCCTCATGAACCTTGGATCCATTTCGGGCGGACCTGTATGGGGGATCTTGTCGGACAGGATTTTAAGGACGCGGAAATGGGTTGTCTCAGGGGGTCTTCTGATCCTTGTCCTCACTGTGCTTTTAATGGCAGGCCTTCCTGGGGGAACAGGTTTTTCAGTCCTTGCGTCCCTGTTTTTCTCCTTCGGATTCTTTAGAGCCACCGGCTTGCTGATGTACGTACACATCAAGGAAAGTGTACCATTAGAGATGGCCGGAACCGCCATGACAGGAATCAACTTTTTTACCATGATAGGTCCTGCCCTCTTTCTTCAGGGGCTGGGCATCTTCATGCAGTCGCTGTACCCGGAGTCGTCCAGGGGCACTGAGGCGTTCACGGCTTCTTTTTTGGTGTGCGCCTTTTGCTTTTTGCTGGTTGCCGTTTTTTACCTCTTCACTCGAGATACCATGCACAGACGCGTTTGAGGAGAAAGGGATCACACATCTTGAATTGTGAATTACAGTGTGGTACATTATAATTTCATTTAATCACGATTAAAACTGTGAGCCAGAGCCCCAGTAACTTCTTTGAATGGAGACGAATCTTCCAATGGCCTTTGTAGCAGATTCTAAATCGCCAACCGTTGAGATGGACAATGCACTATGGTTTTTAGTTCATGATAAACGGATTCTGATAAAGGAGGAACGGGACGACTATCTTATTCCGCAATCATCAGATATCAAAAAACTTAACCTTGCTCCAATGGAGAAACAGTTATTTGGATCGCTGGATGGTCAACCCTGTTATGTGACGGAATTGCAGGATGGGGGGCAGATCTCAGGGGCATTTTCATTCGTTGGCCTCCGCGCCCTTTTCAGCCGGTTCGGAGAAGATGTGATCCAGGCGGCGGGAATGGCCAACCAATTGGTGCGCTGGGGTCAGAACCACCGGTATTGCGGTAAGTGCGGGGAACGGACCGATAATAAGAGGGATGAACGCGCCAAAATATGCCCCCAATGTGGTTTGATCAATTACCCGAGGCTTTCCCCTGCTATCATCGTTGCCGTGCTAAAAGATCATCAGATCCTGCTTGCCCATTCAACACGGTTCCCCACCAAGTTTTTTAGTGTTCTGGCCGGATTTGTGGAACCGGGTGAAACGCTGGAAGAGTGCGTCAAACGAGAAGTCTCGGAAGAGGTGGGCATCACCGTAAAAAATATCCGCTATTTCGGCAGTCAGCCGTGGCCTTTTCCGGATTCCCTTATGGTTGCGTTTACGGCTGAATATTCAGCAGGAGAAATAAGGATCGATCGTTCCGAAATAGCCGACGCAGGGTGGTTCTCAGGGAAACAGCTTCCCTCCATTCCCCCCAAAATAAGCATTGCCCGGCAGTTGATTGACTGGTTTTTAGAAAAAGAGAAGTAGAATTGGCAAGGGATTTCCTGGAGATTTAAAGACAACCTTTATTGCCCTTTATGCCCCTGGTCCACAATGGCTCGTTTCACCCCAAGGATGTTCTGACCTAAGAATTTCTGCCCAAGGACCTTAAACCGTGCAGGATCGTCCGTAGTGCAAAAAGTCACGGTTCCGGTCCGGGAGATTCTCTCCTCCATTTCCGGGTGCCTGGAGAGGTAGTCTTCGAGCTTGTGGGAGACCATCTCGGGTCCATTCAAGACCCGGCAGTTTTTCCCCATGATTCGCTCTATATCTTTTTGTAAAATGGGGTAGTGGGTACACCCGAGGATAAGGGTGTCGATCTTTTTTCGTTTGAGACGGTTCAGATATTTTTTGAGAATCATATTCGTCTCAGGTTTGCCCACCCAGCCCTCTTCCACCAAGGGAACCAGAAGCGGGCAGGCCTGACCGAAGATCTTCAGTTGGGAGGAAAGCTTTTCCAACTCCTGCTCATAGACCTTAGACTCAATGGTTGCTCGTGTACCGATCACTCCTATCCGGCCATAGCGCGTTGTCTCAACACCGGCTTCAGCGAGGGGAATGATGACTCCCAGAACGCGCCTATCTGGGTACCTGGCCGGCAGCAGTTCCTGCTGGATTTTTCGCAGGGCCTTGGTTGACGCTGTGTTACACGCCAATATGATCAGGACGCATCCCTTGTCGAAGAGGAACTCTACGGCCTGTCGGGTATATTCATAAATGACGTCCTGAGATTTGTTCCCATAAGGTGTCCGTGCGTTGTCGCCTAAATATAAATAATCATTTTCGGGAAGCTTTTTCAGGAAGGCCTTCAGTATGGTGAGACCTCCGAAGCCCGAGTCAAAAACACCTATCATCATGAAACAACCTCCACGGCCCTGGGTGACAAGTTAGGTTTGAAGCCATCAAGCTTCTGGCAGGTATGGGCGAACCTTGAACACGGATTCCTTTCGTATGTGGACGCTACCCGGTTTCGCCCCCTTAGGCTTGGTGACGTATCGGGCTCTTGTGCATGAGACAGATACGACACCTCCTTTTCGCGCCTTGCTGTGAAAGGCGGCCACGGCGGCCGCACGCTTGAGGGTCTCGCGGTCGGGCTCTTTCTCTGCTTTTGCCCTGAGCACCACGTGGCTTCCGGGCATTCCACGCAAATGAAACCAGAAGTCATTGGGCTTTGCCATCTTCAGGGACAGGAAGTCGTTGTCCGCATCGCTTTTGCCTGCAAGCACCTTCCATCCGCCGGGAAGCTCGTACTCAACAATATTGCGCTGTACCCGCCCTGCTGTGAGTTCTGTGATGCCTGCACTGAGAGACTCTTTTTTCAAGACTCGACCTGTCTGGTACAATAATGCGGGATATCTTTTTTTTGTTGGTAAATTCCCCTTTAGCTGAGGTCGTCTTGGTTATTCTAACTATCTTTATCGTAAGATGAGTAGTTTGTAAAACTATTTCATTGCCGCTGGCATCTTTCCTTGCTCATCATTGATGGTTTCGTAAAAGTCCAATTTCAAATTTGTCTTGCTTATAACTTCCTTATATTACTACACTTCAAGTTCATTTTTTTGTGAATTTTGCGCCTTTTTGCGGCCTTATCCTCGTTAGTGAACTGTCCGGGAACAGCCTGAATATTTTAGGCCGTGATTCAGGCCGCCTTTGGTGTTTCACTAATCCTGAAATTAAGTTTATTGTCAGGTCTCAAATTCTATGATAAAATATCCTCTAAATTTGAATGGCCCTCAAACCAGGATCTGGGTTTAAGGCGTTATTCACCCTAATTAAGGGAGGTTATGATGTCGATTATTACCATCTCCAAAGGGAGCTATAGTTATGGAACAGAAATAGCTGAAAAGTTAGCCGAAAAGTTGGGATATGAATATGTATCCAGAGAAGTACTGTTAGATGCGTCGCACAAATTCAATATACCGGAGATTAAGCTTGTCAAGGCCATAAAAGACCCTCCGTCATTTCTTGATCGTCTCTTTCTCGGAAAAGAGAAATATATCGCTTATGTTCGCTCTGCCTTTTTGAAAAGGGTAGAAAAGGACAATATTGTATATCATGGATTTGCAGGGCATATTTTTATTAGGGATGTCCCTAACGTATGTAAAATAAGAATTATTGCGGACATGGAATATCGGATAAGGACGGTTGTTGAAAAGGAAGGTGTGTCTGCTGCAAATGCAAAAAAAACCATAGAAAAAATCGATGAAGCCCGCAGGAGATGGGGCCTCCGTCTTTACGGCATTGATACCTGGGATGCAGATCTCTATGATATGGTCTTTAAAGTCGATAATATGAACGCAGAGAATGTGATTGACATTATCGCAAATGCCGTTCAACTCCCTTGCTTCCAGATCTCGCCTGAATCAAGAGAATTTCTTGATAATCTCTCCCTTGAGTATGAAATCAAGGCGAATCTGGTGGAAAAATTTCCCACCACCAGATATGTTTCTGCCAAAGATGGAACGGTCACCGTTATTGTAGAAACCACCTTGAAGGATAAAGAAAAAGTGGGTACTGAAATGGAGGAAATCCTTAGGGGTATAGATGGCGTTAAAGAACTAGATATTCGCTTCAAACACTGACAACTGAAATCCCTGACAATATCTTCAATCTCGCTACGCTGATAATGGTGTGTGAGGATAAGAAGCCCAGGTTTCAATCTCGCCCGGATTTTGTTCAGGATATTTTTATCATCAATACGATCTTTCATATTTTTTCCCTTCTGAGGTCGTTAGCGCAGGGGCGCTGAGCGACAATTAGAGGGCAGATGGTTTTCCCCCTCCATGCGACTTTTCAAATTCATGACATTTCCTTCACAACCTGTTCCCAATAAAATGGAAATATCCCGTTAACATCTATGCCACACTGTGATGTAAAATATACCACATAGTGAGGTATAGTCAAGCATTTTTTAAGTCAATTTCTTGTTGACAAGAGTGCCACGATGTGTTACTCCTTATGCCACACAATGGGGATTAGGTCAAGCGTTTTGGAATATTTTTTGGAGGAGATATTGGATAGCAAAGAATTCGTGGCCATCAGAAAGAGGCTGAAGAAGACACAGAAGCA
>CAZFSF010000002.1:26960-41181 GCA_964522045.1 uncultured Desulfobacteraceae bacterium | reverse complement strand
ATTACCTGAAAGAGGGTCTTTTGCTTCGATACTTCCACTGGAAACCACCGCCATCTTCTGCGTTGCCATAACAATTTAGAGGTTTATTTACCTACAATGCCCATCGCCGTGGCTAAAAAAAAATGCTTTTTTGAGCAAAATGAGGGGTGGGTCATTACCACCTCGGGTTGCTCAATATTCTTGAAGGCTCTCTGTTTGTTCGCTGTCCATTCCATCGTGGTTCAGAGGTATAAGCGCGAAATCGGCATTACGCCTATTCAATGAGAAATAGGTTGATTTCCTGAAAATATTTCTGTATTTCTGCTGACAGATTTCATATCTCAGGTAAAGCCGGAAAACATCTATAGAAAAGGTTTTTATGTCCCAACTATCAAGACCCCATTTCTAACATAGAGAAATGGGGCTTTTTGTTTAAATCGAGAGAATCTTTTGACAAGATGATATTTAGATCTAAATAACCCCTGATGGATAGAAGGTCTTACTCCTGATTCTCGTACTGACATTTCTGTTTAGTGGCTTTGTAACCCTCATCCTCCGGATCATTTTGGGGCGCTGGGCTTTCTCCAAGGTCGACACACACATCGAAGACCGGTCCACATGATGAGGCCGGTTGCCGATCATGGCACAGAACTATTGAGATGGTTCGCCCGCTTTTAGAGGGGAAGTCTTCGTTCCAGGTTTTCGTGGAGGCGAATCATATTAATCGAACCGGATTGGTGTATGACCCGCATGAAGGCGGCTACGGGAGCATGTTTCTCGCGACGCTTCACCCTATCCAGTTTGGCGCCAGATGAGGAAGAATCCATGGCAAGACATGTCGGAATAGTTGCGTGCAGTGCAGAAGGGGCAGCCCTCTGCTACCGGACACTGTGTGCGGAAGCCCCCCGACTCATGGGGGAACACATGCATCCGGAGGTTTCCATACACACCCACCCCTTGGTTGAGTATATGACTCATATTCGGTCGGGAAACTGGGCCGGAGTTGCCGAATTGATGCTCTCATCCGTTCGGAAGCTGGCTGACATCGGGGCTGAGCTGGCAGTCTGCCCGGACAATACGATTCATCAGGCATTCGGCTTGATCGTTTCGGAGTCACCAATTCCGTGGCTCCACATAGCCGAAGCTGTTGCTGAAGAGGCTCAGTCTCAAGGGTTTTCTCGTCTTGGAATCTTGGGAACGAAGTATTTGATGACTGGCCCTGTCTACCCTGAAACGCTTGAAAAGCGCTGCATTTCCTACGAAATCCCGGGGCCTGCGGATCGCGAAAAGATTGATGCCGTCATTTTTGGGGAGCTTGTCAACGGCGTGTTCAAGGAGGAGTCCCGCTTGTACTTCAACACAGTCATTCAGAAATTTATGGACTGTAGCTGCGATGCAGTGGTTCTTGGGTGCACAGAAATTCCGCTTCTGGTGGATCCGAATGACTGCCCTTTACCGCCCCTGGACTCCACGAGGCTGCTTGCAAGGGCGGCGCTGCGGGAAGCGTTGAAATGGAGTCAGCAATAGCTCATATTTATACCACTTCCTCGCACCGGGTTTGAAGACTGCCGCTCTAACTTCTTATCCGCGTCCTTTACGGCCTTCTCAGCGGTCCGGGAATATAACATCACTCCAGTGCTCCATCCCCCGACAGGAGCCCTTTTTCCTGTAAAAACGTAAAGATGGCCTCGACAGTGTCGTCGGACCGTTCCATGGGCACAAAATGGCTGGTCCTGTCAAAGCGCCTGATAACCGCATGGGGCGCCTTTGCCTGAAACCGTTTCACTGCGGGGGCCAGAAACGTATCCGACGCTGCACCATAGAGAACCAGGGTGGGCTGACGGATCTGCGGGATATATCGCCAGATATCGTGGGAACAGACTGAAAAGCAGCGTGACTCCCATTCCGGCGTACAGCACAGCCGGATGCCCCCGTTGTCTGACGGCGTGGTTCCATCCGCGATGTAGCCTTCAAGGAAACCCCTCTCCCATGATCTGAACGGATGCTTTTCGCTATAAGTATTCAGGATGGTCTCTGTGTCAGGCCAAAATGGATTCCTTCTGACTGCCCGGGCCGCAATAGGGATACGTCTGGCAAAACCCGTTTTTTTGGCTAAATACCACCACCACATCCATGAGAAGGGGAGGATAGTCGGATCGATGAGAATAAGGGCGCGGATCATGTCAGGCTGTTTGACGGCCAGAAGCAGGCTGGCTACGGCCCCTCGGGAATGACCTATGGCAATCACCGGTTCTCTGAGATGTCTGCAAAATTGCTCCAGATCTTCAGCAAAGACATTCCAGTTTTTCAGGTTTCGGGGATTCGCCTCGGCAGTCGTCCTCCCGTGCCCCCTGTCGTCCATGCCGAGGACCCTGAGTCTGTGGCACAATTTCTCTGCAATCGGGGTATAGGTCCCTGCACAAAATCCGGTTGCATGGGCGAAGTGCGCCAAAGGTCCCGAACCTCCCCAGTCAATATAATTAAAATCGCCGTCCGGACCCTTTAAGGTATGGTAGCTTTGCATCACGTTTCCAGTAACTACTCCAATATTATAACCGTTCAAGTGTTCAGGGGTTCGCCGCCAAGCGGGATTTTCTACAGGATTCAAGGTCCACCAGAAACCTGAATCCCACTCCAACGGAAATTTGTAAAATCCAATAAGGGTTGCAAAATCGACGTGGCCCAACCCAGACTGTCGAAAGCCTACAAAACGGGCGCATGATCGTAATAAGGGAAGTATCTATTCGAATGCGGGATTTTGAGTTTAGAAGTATTCTTCAAACAGACTCCCGAACTCTTTCCTTAGCCGATCAAGGACCTTTGAGGGTGTGCGAAACTCTTCGGCCTCTTCTTTGGAAATTCGTTTGCTGAAAATTAGGTCATTGCCATAAAAAAGCTCAGCCAACCGTTCGGACAACGGTCGGCTCTCATAGATTATTGCCGTTTCACTGTTGAGCTTTTCGCTCCGAGGATCCAGGTTATGGGAACCAACTAACGAAACCGCACGGTCAAAGACAGCGTATTTGGCGTGGATGGTTCCTTGACTCCGCTTATCTTCCCCGGCCCTGCGGCCCTGCCATTCCCAGATCTGAACCCCGGGGTCTTCGCATGGGCAATTTCTGACAGCCGGCTCCAAGTTGACGTCCATAATTTGTTTGTAATAGCCTCGACCGACAATTGTGACATCAGGGATATCATTAGTCTCCGGGCTGTTTGTAAGGACGACCACTTGAACGCATCGTCTTGCCGCATCTTTAACCGCCTCAATAAATGCGGGGGAAGGAAGAAAGTAGGCGTTGCAGATGAGGACCTCCTTTCTGGTGTCGCGAATCAACTTCAAGTAGGCCTGTATGATATAGGACTCCTCAAATCGTGGTCTATTTTGAAAAAACCGGCTACGTGCCTGTTCAAATTTCAGCTCAGGTGATAGGTCTGCCATATGCGCGACGCGTTGTTTCAAACGAGGTTCGATCTGATAGTCCATTTTGATTTTCCCAAACCTGTCAAGGACTTCTCTTGTCGCGTCCCAGTATTTATTTGTGTTGGCGACTCCCCTGCCCTCCTTTATCTTCTGAGCGTACTCGTAGTTGCGGTCAAATGCCGTCACCATATCCTTGACTACTGCTCCTCTCACGATTACGTCCTGATCGCGCCAGTATCGGCTGGGATTTGAAGGATCAATTCTGAAATACTCATTGGCGATGTTCAAGCCGCCCACAATAGCGATCCCGTGGTCGGTTTCACCATCTATGATCCACATTTTTTCATGAAACCGCTTATTCAGATTGAGAGAGGCATCCAGAGAGTTGGTCGTGTCAACGGGAATTTCGTTGAGCCATTCGAGACCCAAGGTTTCATAACCTTCCACGTCAATACCATGCTGCTGCAAATCGAAATACATCCCTTTGGTTTGAGGATCCAGATTGCTAAAGGCATCCACAATAACTCTGACATCAAACCCCTGGGCCTTCTTATACTTCAATATTTCAGCGATGTAGAGGCCGGATTCGTCTCCTTTAAAAATGAGGGCCTGAATCCGAACGGATGTCCCGGCCTTCATTAATGTCTCGATTCTCGCCGAAAATGAATCTTCACCGTTAGGTAAGATGGCAATACGGTTTTCTTCGGATGGCCGAACTTCAAACAATCCGTTTCGGCCAATGTATGGCAAAGGACTTCCTTCAAACTCTTGCTCTGGTCCAAATACAGACCAAACCCCCACCTTAGTATCTGGTTTTCTAAAAGAGGCGAGTTTAGAGTCTCCATGGACAGCCAAACCAGACAATGGGACTTTTTTCTGTTGAACACAAGCAGAAAAGATTGCAGCAAGAATGATAGTAATCACTATGGAACATATTCGCTTCATGGTATCATCTCCTAATAAGGGATAAGAAATGGTGTCATGCCACCCGGCATCAGCTTCCCCAAGATATTTTTCTGTAGGTGAATATAACACATACAAAAAATTTAGGGAAATGGCCAGAAATGATACCAATGCTATTCGAAATTATGCGAGTCCAATATGCAGCTTTAGTTTTGAAAACCCCCGTGCAACGCTTAGGGCTCAACAAAAAATAACTTAGCAGAATTGGCGCCCAGATCATGCTATTTTGATGTTTTCGGAGTCTTCGCTTACCTGTGGTTTGAGATCGGACGAAGATGACGTGGAGACGGGATGCAAAAATGTAAAGTTATTTTTTGTTGAGCCCTTTGCCCATGCTTGACCTTTTGACTTGGGTATGGTATTCACTGGAAGCCAAATACGGGGACCTTTGAACGACGCGATCACATGGAGCGGCAAGGTGGAAATTGCAAAGGGCAGAACAATGAAAAAGATAGCCATATTCGTGGTTGCCGTAATCCTGTCGGCAGGATGTGTAACGGGGGATAGAAACAGCACTTCCAGCCATCCCCAGGTCAAAGTGGTTGATAGGGACGGCCGTTTTGTAGCCTATAACAACGCGACGGTTGAGGATATGGACTCAGGTCTCATGTGGGCCGCAAAGGATAACGGGGCTCCCATAAGCTGGGAAGAAGCCAAGAGCTACTGCGGCAACTACAGGGGAGGCGGTTATACGGACTGGCGTATGCCCACCCAGGATGAACTGACCGGCCTATACGACCCCAAGGTCACCAATACGCACCCACCCACCGGCGGCTGCAAAGGCGGTTGCCACATCACAAACCTAATCCATCTGACTTGTTGCCCTGTCTGGGAGTGGAATGGAATTTCCGAGGTTGCCGCTTTTTTTCATTTCAATCTTGGCCCCAAGGACTGGAAAGATCAGTCTCTTACCGAGCACCCCCGGGCACTCCCGGTTCGAAACGCAAGATAATCCCTCTCAAGACGACGCGGTCATGCTTTCTTCAACACCTTGACCGTAAGCTTTAGAACGATCTCTTTTACCTGTTCTCTGTAGGCCAGCATGTGGGGCGTGCCAAGGTGGTTTTTGAGTGCATCGAGGTCTTTCCATTTTTCTATGACCGTCACCACGTTCTCATCCAGTTCCTGTGGCGGCAACCCGGTCTGAACATCAACGGCCGGGTAGTACTCGATGCATCCCTCCTCCGCCAAAACATCCGGAACGTTTGATTTGAATATTTCAAGAAATTGAGATGTATGGCCAGGTTTGATATGAATTGAAGCGATAACCGTTATCATAAAGATCTCCTTTCCGGTGAAGATGGCTCCGGGATGCCCCGCCCTTTTTTTGCCATCCTTTGTAATCGTCATCGTAGCCTGTATACCGAGTACAATACGGCTTATCCCTGATCTTGTCAACCGTACTTTTCCCGGCAGAACAACAACCAGGCCCTTCATCTGTTCAGAATAGTGTGGAACGATATCTATTGACTTTCTATGGGACATTTTCATAGTTTTGGAAAAAAAATAACAAAGAAGGAGGCGATCGGTTATGGCGCTTTTTTTGGTCCAGCATGGCAAGAACCTGTCAAAAGAATTGGATCCTGAACAGGGGTTATCCCGAAAGGGGGTCTCTGATGTGGAGCGTATTGCGGATGTCGCAAGAGGATACGGCGTTCATGTGGCATCCATTTCACACAGCGGCAAGAAGAGGGCTCTCCAGACCGCTGAGATCTTTAGCGCTGCTCTCAAGCCAGTGGGTGATGTACAGGAGAAGGTCGGCCTAAAACCTTTAGACGATGTAAAAACATTTGCGGCCAGCCTGAAGAGCGAGGACGATCTCATGATTGTAGGACATCTCCCGTTTATGGAAAGGCTGACATCTTATCTGATCACAGGCGATATTGAGAAGCCGGTATTAAGATTCCAGAACGGGGGAATTGTCTGCTTGGATGAAGGGCCTGAGGGAAAAGGCTGGGTAATCAGATGGACACTCATGCCGGAGATTGGACAGGCCTTGATGACAGACGAAACCAATTCAGACCCATTTTTATTGGCACACAGTGAAGTAAACCCTAACGTTGCATAAAATTTGAGTTCAAAACGCTTTAGATTAGGTCAGTAAGGGGCGTTGGGCCGTTTTCAATGACGAAAGCGTATTGAACATACGACACAGTCTTGAAAATGGACCAGCGTTTCTTGATGGCCTGATATAGAGCGAACGTAGCGTTTTTGGACCGAAGGTTTATGCAACGTTAGGGTAAAGATCCGGGCCCAAAGGACCCGGCTTTGATTATCCCCAGAGGGGACTCAGTCTACTGCCGTTTCAATGGTTCAGTGAAGGAGTGGTGGAATAATGGAAAACCGGGAAATACTTCTTGAAATATCCAAAAGTTAGGGGGAAATATGAATCTATTACTCTTTGTTATTATTCTTATCATCTCTGTTGTCGTGGTTAAAATTGGCGCCATAGCCTTTGAGTTGGCGGGGGTTAACGGCACTCAAGCGATATTTCAGGCCATTTCATGTTTTACAGGAACCGGGTTTACTACCAAAGAGGCAGAACTGGTGGTATCTGATCCCCAGAGACGCCGAATCGCATCCGTGCTCATGGTACTCGGTAAGGCCGGCTTTGTCACCTTGTTAGCCACCTTCGCTAATTCATTGACCGCAAATGATCTTTCTATTCCTTATTTGCACGACCTTGTCCCGCAGGGTGTGGAGACCTTGATCAAAGTTGCGTTTGTTGTGCTGGTTGTGTTCACAATCTACAAGATCGTTACCCACACAAGGCTCTCTACTACTCTGAGTGAAATGTTAAAAAAAAGGATTGTTAACAGGGGGTTCATCAGGCCTGTATCGTTTAAGGAACTTCTCGTGGCAACCGGTGGATACGGTATCTCCAGCGTTAAAGTGTTTAAGGATAGTTCCCTTGAGAACAGGACTCTGCATGATGCAAAGTTAGAAACTCATGACATAATTATTCTTGCCCTGGAAAGAGGCGGCAAGGTTACCACCAATCCCCCGGGTCAGACAAAAGTCGTGGTCGGCGACAAACTCATATGTTTCGGGAAATTGGACACTATCAGGGATGAAATGTCTGGGCCCCGGCCATATGAACAGTGACCTGCTGGAACGGGATTACCCAGTCATGAAGGTTGCAGGTGTCAACACAGATCCTCTGTATTGCCCTTTCCAATGCCCAGAATCTGGATCCGGCACTTCCATTGAATTCGGCAAGAACTGCTATGTCCAGTGAGGAAGGGCCTGCCTCTTTAAATTCCACATCTATCTTTTCAATGCTATTCCCAAATCCCTCCTCCACCAGTCCTTCCATGATAGCCTTTGCTATTATACCAGGGACTTCCTTGATAATGATATCCTGATGCTGATAATCCAGGCCGAAGGCAACAGGGACCCTGAAACCCTCAGAGAGATTCATGGGCGATTGGGAGAGGTATTCAGATGTCTTATAGGATTTATGGGCGCCTCCAATCAGTTTCAGCTTTACCATGTCAGGGGTCTGTGCCACTACCTCTCCGTAAGCCCCGTCATTCAATTTCACCCAGTCGCCTCGTCTCGACGGAAACCATGGTTCATTTTTAAACATGGGGCGTGATCTAAGGTCAACCAAATCGTTTATATGCAGGCGAATGAAGCCATCTTTTAGGTCTTTGTTTTCGAGTTGGGAATAGATATTTACGGAGATCACTTCATAGGGAATCTCCTTATAGATAACGACCTCTCCTTCTCTGACCGCTCCAAAATTCAGCATGAGTGTTGCCTGGCTCCAGAAGCGGGGAAGGGCCTGCTTGGAAGCCCAGCCAATCCCTAAGACAAATATGATGGCTATAGAGAGTAGTACCCAATCTCCAAGTGAATAGAGAACCCCCAGGAGTATTAAAAAAGACAAGACGACAGTAAAGATAATGTAGAGCAAATCAAAGACGCGGACAACAAAGGTGCGATCCTTTTTGTGGAAGGGGATCAATCTTTGGATCAATTTGTGAAGGTAATGCAACGCAACCCATACAAAGCCAAAAGCAAGAAAGGCCAATAATAGATTCTTGCCCCTACTCTTAAAAAACATCTCAAGCAGTTCCTGAAAGGATTGGCCAAAAGACTTTTTTTCTCCTAATGCCTTTTCCAATTGCTGGTCAGCGATAGCCATCTGCGTGTCAATCTCATCCCCTCTTTTCCGCCATATCCTTATGACGGCATTCAGTTTTTCTATGAGCTTAGGGTTAGAAGTATGAGACATTAACGCAAGTAGATTTGCGTTGGCTTTCTTGACGGTCTGTTGCTGCAACTGATATTGTTCAATATTGCTTCTCAATTCCTCTATTTTCCTTGGCCGGGATGTCACCCTTTTCATGGCTGCGATCAGTGGCCCAAGCAGTCCTGTCAATTCCTGGTTCCAGTCTACCTTCACATTTTCCTTCTCTTGGAATGCACTCAGATCCGCATTGGCAGATAACCGGGCAAAGTTATCCTCAGCTTCTCGCAGCTTACGAGTCAGTTCACTAATCCGTGAGCGCAATTCCTGCTCCCTGCCTATCCCCTTGGCGCTGTGGAGTACTTCCTGGGTGGCAGAAATCATTCTTGAAAGGTTATTAATCGATTGGAGAAGGGATTCCAGATTACTGATGCTTGCCTTGTAATCTATCTCAGGGTAAGCAGCAATCCCGGGTTGCGGTTGTAAAGAGAGGATGAAGAGCAAGAGAGGGAGTAAGAGGAAAAGGTGTTTTTTCATAATGGGCCTCCTAATTAACCCCGGGCATTTGAAAAATGAGGTCCACATTTCGATCTTGTTTCTTTCCGATACCGTCAAACCTTTCTTCCATGGCCGATAGGAATGAAGCCCTGGCATTCTTACCTAACTGTCCCCCTGCCTGCTGGTTGAATACAAAAGTACGGATGGCTCCTGTGCCGTTGCCGTTATCAAAGATTTCCAGTATGCGCGCCTCCTGCGGAAAATCGATAAGAGAAGAAGTCTGAATTTCCCAGAATCCCTTGCCAGGCGCGTCTTGATGGGCGAAGGCTTTAATCCTGTTCATATGCGAGTGGCCGCTTATTAGGCAAATCACCTGGGGGTGATCAAGAAGGAGTTCAAGCAACTCATCTCGACCATTAATTATTGCCTCTATGGAGTGATGGGAAACTATAATGGAAAGATGCGCCGTGTGTCGCTTAAGCTCCGTCGAGAGCCACTGAATCTGGTCTTGTTCTATGGTCCCTCCGGCACTGCCCTCTGCTCCGACGGTATCAAGGACATAGAACCGGATGCCAAGCTGTATCCGATCATTAAACCTTCCCTCTATCGGAGGCACAGCGGTAAAGGCATAAAAGGCCTGAAAGTCCTCCTGATCTCCCATGAATCCGGGGCTGAAATCAAACCCCTTGGCGCGCGAGCCAAATACCCTTTTGCTACTGGACTCTCCTTTTTGAGGAAAATGCATTTTTATGAATTCTCTCTTGTCCAAAAAATCCAAATCTGTGAAGGCCTCGAGAAACTTAGGGGGAATATTGCCCAGACCTAAGCAGTCATGGTTTCCAATGGTTTGAAACCATGGGATTTGCAACTGATTCATTTCTGACAAAAAGCCGACGAGTTCGGCCCGTGTTCCGATGTCCACGGCATCCCCAGTGTTGATAACAAGGTCCAGTTGCGGCCTGAAAGCGTTCAGAGTTTTAACCATGGCCCTGAGTACGTCCAGATCGAAACGTTCCTGGACCTCCGGCCGGTCCAGCCCGCCAAACCCGATATTTTGCCCGAAGCTGTCCAACATGGCTTCTAACTTTGGATGTCCCGTCAATTTGAACTGCTCCAACGTGATGTGGGCATCAGCAATCTGCGCAAAAGCGATTAACTGGCCAGGCGATCCGGTTGCCCTATCTGTACGTGGCGTTACCTTGAGGTCATTTCGCAGGAGGAATTTAGATGGACGTGGAGGGGGCTTGGCAGATCCCTGGGCCGCTGCCTCCATCAGGGTCCCGGCTGAGAAGCCCTTTCCCCCGCACCCAAGGGTATGGAGTTTGAGACCTCCCAAAGCTGCTAACCCACACCAGGTTAAAAACCGCCGTCTATTTAGATCCATATGGTTATCCATCCTCAACTATCATTGACATACATACCCATACCCCTGCACGCCATAGCAAAAACAAGAGCCTCCAATCGGCAAAGGCTGAACTAACCGGCAACGTTTATTCCCGAATTGATCACAGCAATAGTATCCCATCTGTGGAGCGGGAGGAGCTAACCGATTTGATTGATTTTTAGGGGAATATCCACCAGGATAATTACCGGGTTGGCTGCCTTTGGCTTTGGTCTTGGGGGCTGGCGACGGTTTTTCAGGTACGGATACTGGCGGCTTGCCCCCTTCTTCGGGTTTCAGTAGTTCTGCTATCCTGTCTGTAAGAATCTTTACCTTGTTAACTGCCACAATCTTGCCTTTAGACACACTGATTGCCCGGATACTAATCCTCAGCATAGTGCGCCCCCATTTAACATAACGCCCTGTCACAACAATATCCGCTCCCACAAGCTTTCCGAACTGGGCGACCTGGGCTTCGTCAAACCACAAATCAGTAGTCTTTTTAATCTCCTTTTTGATCACATCATCAACCCTTCTCCTCTCGATAACCGTGTAACCGCTGTTTACCAGCACGTCCACAATTCCGTCCTCTATATGAGAAGAGATCTCCCATTTTTTCTTTGATTTGCTCTCAATAATACCCAAAACGGCTATTTTTTTGTGCTTCAGGGCCTCTTTATTTCTTGAAATAAGTCCCTGGGTAAGCACCTCGATCCCCTCATCAAAGTCATAGGTCTGTGCGATCGCTTCTGGGGCAACAACTATATACCAGGATACGACTAACCCCAATAAAAACATCTTTACAAGGGTTGTGCAGATTTTGCATATACGAGCATTTCTTGGTTTATCCATTGCTGCACTCCATTAGCTCCTCGGAAAATTCAAAATACAGAACTTGCAAAGAAAATAACTGGGACACAGGGTCATTCTATCAAGAAATCATGATAATATCAACCTACGTCCCTGATTTACCCTAACGTTGCATAAACCTTCGGTCCAAAAACGCTACGCTCGCTCTATATCAGGCCATCAAGAAAAAGGATGAAAGCAAACTGCTATTTCGGGTTGTCCTTTGGGAAGAGTTTCCGAAGCCTTTGTGGCTGGTCCTCTTCTTTAATCGGCAACCACAATCTCCACTCGCCGGTTGAGTTGTTTGTTTTTGGCAGAGGTATTTGGTTTGAGGGGCATGCTTTCCCCATAGCCAACGACCTTAAGGCGGTCCGGATAAATGGCGTGGTAATCGATCAGGTATTTCTTGACTGTCGAAGCGCGGTTCAAGCTCAGCCGGAGATTGTATTTCTCTTTGCCATCCGAATCGGTGTGGCCATTGATATATATGGACAGGTGTTGCAAGTCCGGGCCGGAAAGCGCCTTTCCTAATTCATATAAAATTGCAGAGGAACCCGGACGTAGGGTGTAGGAATTTACATCAAACTGGATCTTTAGGTTTACAAAGCCACCTCTCCTCTCCTCTGGAGCGGTGATTGTTTCCCATACCTCAACCCCCTCTTTCTTTTTCAGCACCTTAATTGACCTGGTTTTTACGGGAGGGGAATCAGGGGTACCCAGGGACTGCCCTGCATTGTCCCAAGATCCGCCGTCCCGGTCTTCCTTGGGCGTTAGGAGGCCTTTTGTGATTCCTTCCGAGGTTGTTTCAAAACCATAATCTGATGCGTAACAAATACCGCCAAGAAAAAAGAAAACAGATGTTAACAGTACACTGAATCTAAACATTATACCCCCCCTATTCTTGAAAGATAAATTCGGCATGACCGCCCCTTCCGGAAGCTCCCTGGAAGGCTGTCCGAGACTGGCTATTTTGCTCAATTTCTGTGTCAGACTCAAATTATAATCCTCGAAATACTTCAATGTATTCCTGTGGTTATAATTTTCGCCTTCCTTGATCTTGAACAAACTATCTCATTCTCGGACAGCCTCCCAGTTTTTTTTGTGGATTGCTTTTTTACCAGAAAAAAGAGATAAACGTCAAATGAAGGCTGTAAGTTTACAGGGAAACATCAAGGCCAACTCTAACCGATTCAGGTAAAATTGATTTGCTTTCCCGGTTAGAGTGCTAAAATCCCATATCATAATACTCGAATTACAAACAATATCAAATTTATAAATCTCAAAGATAAAACCATGTCAAACTCTTATTGTATACTCTGCCATCTTTCTTAGCTGTTTTGAAAATTCAGAGCGAGCGCATACCCCGCTGCTTGCAGCGGCCCGTTGCGGCGGGAGTGACGGCCTGGGAGATTTCTTACGAGATCATCTTAATTTGGAGGGGTAAAAATGGATTTCAAGGTGATGTTCACAACATTTGGAATGATATTCTTAGCTGAATTAGGTGACAAGACTCAACTGGCAACCTTTGCCTTTGCCGCTGAAAACAAAACGCGATTAGCTGTATTCCTCGGATCTGCAAGTGCTCTCATATTGACATCTTTATTAGCCGTTCTCTTTGGCTCCGCCGTGGCAAGGCTGGTCCCTCCAAACTATATTAAAATAGGTGCAGGTGCGCTATTTGTCATACTGGGATTATGGATGTTATTATTCTCGGGAGGCAAATAGGTGCATTCGATCGTCCGCCAATTAACCACCGGACTGCTTAAATAGCCTGGGCAGATCCAATGCATTTACCATATCGGTGAAGATTTCTCCCATGAGGGTATCTGCGCTGTCACGGCCCATGAGTTTATAGCGTTCGGCCTGCCCGTTGACGAACTGGGTTGCCACCGCGCCCTTCGCTGTTATCAGTCTGGCCTCGTAGCTCATTTTGGCCACCCACTCCCGGCCCTCGAGATCAAGGGAAAATTCCTTCAAGACAACCACTAATTCGAGTTTGCCTGACTTTTTTTCGGGGAGCACCTCCACTCCTAAGTTTTCCAGTTTTCTTTTGAATGCCTCCCTCATCATATCAGGGACGTTAAATATCCCCACCTTGAATTCCTTCTTATTATAATCAGCGACGCTCAAGGAGATGTTGCCTGAAAATCCCTGAAATTCTTTTTCTGCCTCTTTACCCAGGACCGTCTTTGATGCCCGCTCATCATCAACCGTCAATGCCACTAACCGCCCTTTCAGTTGTTTTGAAGGAGGCGGAAGCTTATAAAGAACCTGTAATTCCGGGATGGAAGCGCACGAAACCATGAGCAGTGAAACTAACAGAGTCAGTAAGCCACGAAATAAGCCGCTCGCCAACGCTTGATTTACCTCTTTCATTGGCCTATCCTCCTTAAAGTAAGAATTAAAGAATTCAGTGATCTGGTTCGACATTCCTTAAGATGTCAGAAAAAAGCATAAATGATAGGACGCAAAACTTCAAGATAGATCTTTCTTCTGAAATCAGGTTGTTTGCGGATCTGCTTTTCCCTTCTTCGACCGCCGCATAAAGTCATCCAAGGCAGCCTGCAGAGTCTCGGCAGCCAAACTCGCGCAATGCAGGTGATCTTCCGGGAGCCCGCCCATTGATTCTTGAATAAGATCTGCATCGATTTCCAAGACCTCATCGGGAGTTCTCCCCTTGGCAAGGTCTGCGGCAGAACACACGCAGTTGAGGCTGTAGGCGCATCCGTCGGTCCAATAGGCACTCTCTACAACTCTATCCTCCTTGAACTTCAGGGAAATTTCCATGGTATCCCTGCAAGTCCCTGTAATACGCGCCTTCCCGTCAGGACTTTCTACATGGGGAGCAAGCCAGTAATGAATGCCTATCCACAGGCCAATTGTCACAAAGAGGACCGCGCAGACGAGAAGAAACCATAGGATATATTCAATCATG
>CAZFSF010000002.1:0-26860 GCA_964522045.1 uncultured Desulfobacteraceae bacterium | reverse complement strand
TTATACCAATATTCGCCAGATAGTCGAGAGGAAAAGGAGAGGGACTTAGAACTTCAAAATAAGTCATAATCTTAAGATGTAAACGAAATAGGATATTACAACATTTCCCTTGACACTGAAGTAAGCATTGTGGCATGTAACATATTTCACAAGAAGGCTCTGGCAGGAATATAATTTCTTCCGAAACTAATCGGTCAACAAGCAGGAGACAAACGTTATGAGTCAAGAAAAACCAAAAGGCCGTGTGATGGTCATCGGGGGAGGGGTTGCCGGTATCCAGGCGGCCCTTTCCCTTTCTGATGTGGGCTATGGAGTTTATCTAATCGAGCATACTGGCTCATTAGGAGGTATGATACCCAAGCTTCACCGGATCTATCCACTCTGCGCATGCTGCAAAGTAGATCCACGAATCGCCGCCTGCGAACAGGACCCCAATATCGGTGTAATGTTGAACACAAAGGTATCGGGACTTGCCGGAGACTTTGGTAATTTCAGTGTTACCCTTGAAACAGAAAATGGGAAAAAAGAATTGGGAGTGGGAGCAGTGGTCCTTGCCGCGGGTATTGAAACATTTGACCCCGCAGAGTATGAGACATATCCCCATGAACGGTTTCCAAATGTTATCACCAGCGTGGAATACGAACAGATTCAAAAACCTCTTGGCCCTGAAGCGGGCATTCTGAAAAGGCCTTCTGATGGCACGACACCGGCGAGAATCGCCTGGCTGCAATGCGTAGGCTCAAGGGATATAAACCAGTGTGACGCCCCCTATTGCTCTTCCGTCTGTTGCATGTACGCGCTTAAGGAAGCGGTGAATACCAAGGAGTTTGACGAAGATATCGAGACAACCATTTTTTATATGGACATGAGAACCCATGGTAAGGGTTTCGAAGACTATCTAAACAGTGCTATTGATAGAGATGTCAGGCTGATTCGCAGCCGGGTTCACACGGTTGATACCCTCCCCGGTACCGATGATCTTTTGATTAGATATGCAGATGAGAAAGGACATCTTGAAGAGGAATCTTTTGATATGGTAGTCCTCTCAGTAGGTGTTAGAGCCGGGGGAGAAGCGATAGAGTTAGCCAATAAAATCGGTGTCAATCTGACCGCCGATCATTTTGTAAACACCGAGCCCTTCAAACCTGTATCGACCAGCATCCCCGGTATTTTTGTCTGTGGCGGACTCAGTGGTCCCCATGACATCGGCCAGTCCCTGATACAGGCGACAGCGACCGTATCAGAGATTGGGTCGATCCTGTCACCTGAACCTCTTGCAGTCCCAAGGGAATACCCGAATCCCTCTGAAGTCGCGGACAAAGATCCCGAAATCCTCCTTGCTTATTACTTATGCCCCGGCATGGCGCCTGAACTCGGGGCCGAGATTGAGGGATATGCGCTGAAGACTCCTGGAGTGAAGGCCGCCTCACGCGTTGAGGGTGATATTTTGGACGCCCTCACCGATAAGCTTAAAGAGACGGGCGCCAACAGGCTTCTCTTTGCAAGCTGTTCACCGGTTATACATAAGGCCCTCATTGAAGAGTCCCTTAAATCAGCAGGTCTGAACCCCTACCTTTATGATGTTGTGGACCTTAGAGCAATTGACTCCCAAACACCCACCACCCAGCTTCAAGACCGAATTCGTATGGGTGCAGCCCGAACCCTCTTCCTTTCTCCGCCCTCTCTGAGGGAAATTCCGGTCGTAAAAAGCGCCCTAATTGTTGGGGGTGGCGTTGCCGGGCTTGAGAGCGCCTTAGCCGTTGCAAGGGAGGGATATCCCGTAACGGTAGTAGAAAAAGAGAGAGAACTCGGAGGACATGGCCTCCACGTGAGGAGGACATGGCAGGGTTATGATACCCAGGAGTACCTCAAAGAACTCATCGCTTCTGTTAATCAGGATAATAACATCACTCTAATGACCGAAACAAAAGTCAAGGAAAACAGGGGGTTTGCAGGAAACTTCGTCACAATTCTCGACAAAAAGGGAGAGAGCGTGGAGTTCTCCCACGGCGTAACCATATTGGCTTCAGGCGGTAATCCCACAAGGCCACAAGAATATCTCTACGGCCAGCATGAAAAAGTCTATCTGTGGTCCGAACTGGAGCATAAAATGATGGAAGATCCCTCATCCATAGAGGGAGCTGACACCGCCGTATTCATACAGTGTGTGGGTTCTCGAGACTCAAGCTGTTCCCATTGCAGCAACATCTGCTGTACCTTTTCTGTTCGCACCGCGGTCGACCTGAAGGCCAAAAATCCTGACATGAATATCTATATCATCTATCGAGACATGCGCACCTTTGGTGAAAGAGAGAATCTGTACAGAGAGGCGCGGGAGAAGGGGGTTATCTTAGTAAGGTACGAGGTTGATAAAAAACCGTCACTCCAGCCCATAGACGGCCAGGAAAGGCTCAATGTGGTGGTGTATGATCAAGTCCTTCAGGAATCGATTGCCTTCGAGGCTGATTTTGTCTCCCTTCAAACGGCAATTGTAGGGACAAACAACCAGGAATTGGCAGATATCTTCAGGATAAATCTCGACAGCAACGGTTTTTTTGCTGAGTCGCCCGAAAAACTCAAGCCCGTGGATTCGAGCGCCAAAGGGATTTATGTTGCAGGCCTTGCCGTATATCCGAAAGACACGGTCGAGAGTATTGCCCAGGCCAAGGCAGCTTCTGGCCGTGCCCTGGAAATACTTTGCCAGGATACGATCCAGGTTGGGGGTTTGGTGGCCGAGGTTATGGCTGAAAAATGTGCTGTCTGCTGCACCTGCGTCAGGACATGCCCCTTTAATGTCCCGGTGATCGACCATGAAACAGGCGCGGCCTTCATCGATCCGGGTCTCTGTCAGGGTTGTGGCATGTGCGTGGCCGAGTGTCCCGGAAAGGCCATTATCATGTCCACATGCAGCGATCAAATGCTGACCCAAGCTCCGTCAGTTCTTTTGGCGACATAAATTTTCATTGACTACTGATTTTAATGAACCATCAATATTCAATAGTCAATCCCACGCATCGCGGGATCAATAGTCAATTTTATAATAAGGGAGACGATAATATGAATGACTTTAAACCCCAAATAGTCGCTTTTTGCTGTTCCAACTGTGCCTCATCTGCGGCTAATGTAGCGGAAGGCATGAAAAAAGCGTTACCGGATAATGTAAAAATAATCCAGATTCCCTGCACCGGCCGCATCGAAATCCTGCATCTTCTCAAGCCCTTTGAGGAAGGTGCGGACGGTGTTTATGTGGCCGGGTGCCAGGAAGATAGCTGTCAGTACGTCAGCGGTATTGCCAAGGCCATCAAGAGGGTCACACATGTCAAGAAGATTTTAGAAGAGCTCAGCATAGAGCCGGACAGGATAGATGTTTTTAACCTCAGTGCCGGCAAGGGCCAAGAGTTCGTGGAAGTTGCCTATGAGATGGTCAACAAGGTCAAGGAATTAGGACCCTTTCTGCAGGCATAAAACCTTTGAAACGTTGCGAGGTATAGAGAATGATTGTTGCAGAATCAAAACCTATCAAGGAATTGCTTGAGATGGTGAAGGATTTCAATAGAATCCTTGTCGTTGGATGTAAGGGCTGCGTTACAGTTTGTAACGTGGGGGGAGCAAAAGAGGTCGCTATTTTGGCATCCAGCATAAGAATTTCCAGGAAAAAAATGGGCCGTGAAATAGAGGTGGGAGAGCATACGCTCGAACGCCAGTGCGATCCGGAATATGTGGATGAACTCAAAGATATGATCGGCGGCTATGAAGCGGTTATTTCCATTGCCTGCGGAGTAGGACCCCAATTCCTCTCCGAACGATACCCCTCCTCTAAAATATTCCCGGGGGTAAACACCCAGTTTATGGGCGGCGCTGAAGAGCACGGCATCTGGTCCGAACGGTGCGCAGGTTGTGGAACTTGCGTGGTCCACTACTTTGGCGGCCTCTGCCCCATTGCCCGGTGTTCAAAGAGCCTCCTCAATGGGCCCTGCGGTGGCTCTTCCAACGGGAAATGCGAGATATCCAAGGATGTGGAATGTATATGGGATCTCATTGTAAGGAAGATGATGGAACAGGACCGCTTAGACGAACTTATTGAATTCAAGCCACCCAAGAGCTGGATGACGGCCCGGGACGGCGGACCAAGGAGAATGATCAGGGAGGAACTGGTAAAATGAGCGAATATAAATCAGGGAGCAATCTGGAAAAGGTCTTAAGGGCTGGACACTTCGCTTTTACCGGTGAATGTGGGCCTCCACAGGGCGCGAATGTGGAACACCTGAAAGAAAAGGCGGGGCACCTGAAAGGCTGTGTGGATGCCGTAAATGTTACGGATAATCAGACCGCTGTCGTCCGAATGTCCAGTTGGGCCGCTTCCATTATCCTCTTACAGGAAGGCCTTGAGCCCAATTTTCAGATGGTTTGTCGCGATCGAAACAGATTGGCTATACAGAGCGATATCCTCGGTGTCTATTCTCTCGGCATCAGGAATATGCTTTGTCTCTCCGGAGACCATCAGAAATTCGGTAACCACCCGGAGGCCAAGAATGTCTTTGACATTGACTCTATGCAATTAATCCATACGGTCAAGACCATGAGAGATGAAGGCAAATTTTTAAACGGCCAGGATATCGATGTGTCCCCCGAACTCTTTATTGGGGCGGCCTCTAACCCCTTTGCCGAGCCCTTTGATTTCCGCGTTTACCGTTTAGCCAAAAAGATTGCGGCAGGGGCTGATTTTATCCAAACACAGTGTATCTACAACATGGATAAATTCAGGGAATTCATAAAGAGGGCCGTTGACATGGGGCTTCACGAAAAATGCTATATTTTGGCGGGCGTTACCCCCATGAAGAGCGTTGGTATGGCCCTCTATATGGCCAAGCAGGTGCCTGGCATGGACGTGCCTGACACTCTGATCAAACGGTTAAGAGGGGCCGGAAAAGGAAATGTAGCTGAAGAAGGGATCCGGTTTGCTTTAGAGCAGATTGAAGAATTTAAGGAGATGGAGGGGGTGGCAGGCGTTCACCTCATGGCCATTGAATGGGAACATAAGGTGCCCGAGATAGCTGAAAGGGCAGGAGTTCTGCCCAGGCCAACTGTCTAACAGAATAGACATATCGGTACTTAACTTCAGCCCGCAAGATCTATCGGTTATTGCTCTTGCGGGCTTTTTTTCTTGAATTCCTCCTGAGAATATCCATAATGAATCAGACATCTTCAATTCCTTAATTCCTCAATTCGGAATTCCTCAATTCAGCATTCATGTTGAGCGGATTAGCGGAATGCTCTGATTACAAATCCGAAAATGATTATTTTAAGGTCTCTATGATTATCACAACGAAAAACGGTCAAACATTCGATACAAATAAAGACCTTTCAGCAGCCGAACGTCACATTCTCCAAAAACTGTTCCTGTGGGAGTCCATGGCCTCTAATCTACAGCAATTCCGAGAGAAGAAGAAAGAGGCGCTATTGAAGGGATGGAATAATTCAGGGCCTGTCAAACAGGGCGGAGCATTGCAAAAGATAGTCAGTCATCTGGAGGCAAAGGTATCCCTTCGCCTGAAAAAATCTTGAGGAACCGTAAATGAACCCCCCTTCCATGCAATCGGATCCTGAAGGATTTGAAGATCCCGTCAGGCTCATCCGCGGAAAACAGGCGGAGAAGCATCTAAATGTTGCCATTGTCGGGGGCGGGAATGCCTGTTACAACCTGCTTAAGATCCTGGGCAAGAATAGGAGGTCAAGGCTTAATATGCAGATATTGGGCGTGGCGGATATCGATCATGATGCACCCGGACTTCGCTACGCAAGAAAATTGAACCTCTTTACAACTACCGATATCCAAGAGCTTTTTAGTTTAAAGGGGCTAAATCTTATCATCGAACTTACCGGGGCATCGGAGGTAAGAGAAGAAATATTCAGGATAACGCCATCAAATATCGCTGTTATGGACCACGTGGCTGCGAGGCTTCTCTGGGATTTTATTCAGATTGAGACGGAAAAGAGTGAGTTGGAAAAAGAGCGTCAGGTATATGAGGCGCAGAGAAAAAGACAGACTCAGGTGATTCTGGACTCTCTTCCCTACCGAATTATGGTGGTTAACCTGGATTTCACGGTGGATACCGTTAATTTGACTTTTTTGAGAGAGTTTCATCTCAACAGAGAGAACATTTTGGAAAGTCACTGCTATGAAGCGAGATATGGCCTTGACAAACCATGCAAGGAGACCGGAAGTGTCTGTTATTTAGAGGATCGGCTGGAGGATATCAAGAAAAAGGGTTCTTTCAGCACCATTAAGGAGTATATGGATGAAAATGGTGAAACCCGTTTTGATGTAATCACTGTTGCACCCATTTTTGACGAACAAGGTGAAATCGTTCAGATGCTGGAGGCCTCACGAGACGTGACCGACAGGATCATGCTTGAACACGAGGCCCAGAAGTCCAACATCTTCTTTCAAAACGTCATCCAGAGCACCGTAGATGGAATTGTCGTGGTCGATACCAAAGGAAACGTCCTTATCTTCAACGAAGGGATGGAAAACCTGACCGGGTATACAGGCACAGAAATCATGGAAGAAGGACATCTCAGCAGCTTTTACAATATGGACGTGGCCAAAGAAAATATGAGAAAAATGCGGAGCGACCAGTACGGCCCCTTAGGCAAACTCAATCCAACCAGCATGTCTATTACCACCAAAAATGGTCAAGAGGTGCCGGTGACTCTTTCGGCCTCTATTATTATAATAAACGACCAAGAGGTTGGAAGCGTTGGGGTGTTTACCGACATGCGGGAGATTCTCCGGATGCGAAAAGACTTAGAGGAGGCGCATCTCCAACTGGTTCAATCGGAAAAAATTGCCTCTGTTGGTAGAATGGCCGCCGGAGTCGCCCATGAGATCAATAATCCCTTGGCCGGGGCCCTTATTTATGCGGAACTCCTCAAGGAGGAGCTTCAGGATAATCCCCAGTATCAGAACGATGTCCAGGAAGTCATCAATCAAACCCTTCGCTGCAAAAGAATTGTTGCCGAATTGTTAGAATTCAGTAGGCAGTCCATCGGGCAAACATCCTCATTCAGCCTGGGATATCTCATTAACCAGTGTCTTAACCTGCTCATTAACCAGGCCCTTTTCCAGAACATCCGGGTCACAACCGAAATCGCGCCTGACATGCCGGAAATGGCCGGTGATATGGGGCAGCTGCAACAGGTCTTCACCAATCTCTTTATCAACGCTGCCCACGCAATGGAAGAGAAGGGAAGGCTTAAGGTAGTTGCCAACTACCAACCGGACGAGTTGCGGTTTGTCATCAAGGTTTCCGATACGGGACCGGGAATTCCGGAGGAGTTAAGAGATAAGATCTTTGACATCTTTTTTACTACCAAACCTGTGGGAAAAGGTACCGGACTTGGTTTGAGTATTTCACGGAATATTATTCAGCTTCATGGGGGAACGATTGGCTTTGACTGTCCCCCGGGTGGGGGCACAACCTTTACCATTGAACTCCCCTTGGAATTTAATGAGGCACAAACGGACGAACCTGTTTTTGTGGGATTGGATGAATTATGAATGCGACAATCAAAATCTTAGTGATAGACGATGAAAAGGCGATCAGGGATGGGTGCCATCGGGTCCTGACCGGTAAGGGGTATGAGGTTATTACTGCTGAAAATGGTCAAATAGCCCTTGACATCTTGGCTAAAGAACCCTTAGACATCATCCTTCTTGACCTCAAGATGCCCGTTATAGGGGGTGAAAAGGTCCTGGAAATTACACGAGAAAAATACCCGGACATACCGGTTATTATCATAACGGGGCATGGAACCGTTGATACGGCAGTGGTATGCATGAAAAGTGGGGCCTATGATTTTATAACCAAGCCCTTCCAGATCGACCAGTTTCTCCTGACGATCACGCGGGCTGCTGAAAAGAGAAGGTTGGAGCAGAAGGCCAAGCAGTTTAAAGAGGAGAATATCCGGAATCTTTACGATCTAAATCTTGAAAAGAGCCGGCTAAAAACGATTATCAAACAGATGGCCAACGGCGTCATGGTAACCAACCATAACTTGGAAGTGGTCCTTCACAACCCGGCCCTGATGCGATTGATGGAAATATCAGAAGAAATAGAAAACCCTGCCCCAATAGGCAAAATAATTCATGAAGAGTCGCTCATAGACATCCTTAAACAGATTTTAAGTGGGGAATCCCCGGAAGAGAAGTCTGTATCACAGGAAATCAATGTAGGAGCTAATGTCCTGCGGGCCATTTCGGCCCCTGCCCTCGGCCCCAACAAGGCAGTTGCCGGAACCGTGACTGTCCTGGAAGATATAACGGCATTTAAGCAGCTTGACGAAATGAAATCTGATTTCGTCAATATGGTAGCCCATGAACTTCGCAGCCCCCTTGTCTCCATCAGACAGCTAAACAGTGTTCTCTTGGAGGGATTAGCAGGTCCGCTTGATGAAAAACAACAGGACTTCGTGAAAAGAGGAATGAATAAAATCGATTCCCTGCTTGATCTCATTAACGACCTCCTTGACGTGGCAAAAATCGAGGCGGGGAAATATGTCCAGCACCAGGTCCCAACGGATATCGGCCGGATCATAGAGGAGATCGTGGCCCTAATGGTACCGAGGGCGCAAAAACAGGGGATTACCCTCACCCATTCCTGCCAAGACCTGAAACCGGTTCAGTCCGACCCGAAAAATATTGAAGAAGCCCTCAACAACCTCGTTAGCAACGCCATTAACTATTCTCCCGAAGGGGGCCGGGTAACGGTCACCGCACGGGGCCTGGGCGAATACATGGAAGTAAAGGTCGCGGATACAGGTGTGGGGATTCCCCCCGAAGAATTACCCAAAATTTTTGATAAGTTCTACCGGGTTAAACATCCCAAGACCCGTCAGGTGATAGGTACGGGACTCGGTCTATCAATTGTCAAAGGGGTGATTGAAGCGCATCACGGTACCATTGATGTGAAGAGTGTTATAGATAAGGGAACTACCTTTAGAATTCTTCTTCCTATGATTACCTGAATAGGGTATGAAACACGCCAAAGATATGCATCAGATATTGATCGTTGATGACGAAGCCGTTGTACGAAACGGCATCAGTAGGGCACTCAACAGCAAAGGGATGGCCACGCAGTTGGCTGCCAGCGGGGAAGAGGCCCTCAATTATCTAAGGATTCAGCCATTTGACCTAATTTTGTTAGATATCCGGATGCCGGATATGGACGGTATCACACTACTCAAACAGATACATGCCCAATACCCGAAAACAGATGTAATCATGATAACAGGATATCCTTCAATTGACTCTGCTGTTCACTGTACCAAACTCGGGGCCTTAGACTATCTCGTCAAACCCTTCAGCCTTGATGATCTGGAAGTTGCCTTACGAAAGACGAAATTAGGCCCTGTACCATCCCAAGAATCCGCCATGGGCAGTAATGGCCTGGAAATTGACTCAACCAAAAAGCTCATTATCGGCCAAAGCCGCCCCATGAAGAAGATATTTGAGAAGATACTCAAGGTCGCACCAACCGATAGCACAGTTCTAATCACCGGTGAAAGCGGCACAGGCAAGGAATTAGTGGCCCAGGCAATCCACTCCAACAGCCTTCGTAAAGATAAAGAATTCGTGGCAGTTGATTGCTCCTCGCTTGTGGAGACCCTCCTTGAAAATGAACTTTTTGGACATGTCAAAGGTTCTTTTACGGGCGCCCATCAAACCAAACACGGCTTCTTTGAATTGGCCAACCACGGCACTTTCTTTTTTGACGAGGTTGCAAACTTGAGTCTGAAAATACAGGCCAAGCTCCTCAGGGTCATCCAGGAACGTGAATTTATGAAGGTAGGTGACCAACAGAAGATCAACCTTGACATACGAATCATATCTGCGTCCAACAGTGAACTTTCAGAATCAATACAGAAAGGGAGTTTTAGGGAGGATTTGTACTACCGGTTGAGCGTGGTGCCTATACACCTCCCCCCCCTGAGGGAAAGAAAGGAAGATGTCCCTCTCCTCATCCAGCATTTTCTGGAAAAACTGAGTCGGAAAATGAAGAAATCACTCCCAGAGGTATCATTAGAGGCGATGGACGTTTTAACGGAGTATGCTTGGCCCGGAAATGTGAGAGAGCTTGAACATTCCATGGAACGGATACTCATTCTCGAAGACGCCGACGTGATACGGGTCCGGAACCTACCCTCTTTTATTACCCAGCGACAAGGGGAACTACAAATGTTCTCTGAAGAACCCCTGACCCTTGAGGAACTGGAAAACAAGTATATAACATTTGTGCTCAAACGGACAAAAGGGAAAAAGACCGAAGCCGCAAAAATCCTCGGAATCAACAGAAAGACCCTCGCCTCCAAGATCAAGAAATACGCCCTTCATTGACTCACCCGTCATTTTTGTTTTCTCTTATACGAACTTTTCAGCAGTGAATAGACCCTCAGCGATTTCTCAATACCCTTTAGATGAACAAGCCCCTGATCAAACACCGGCCACAGGCCATCGATCATTGTCTTGGTTTCTTCCCCTATCAGGATATCGCCTCCCTTTGCATAATCTGCCAGGCGGGCGGCTAAGTTGGTCACCGGGCCGCTGGCCGTATACGTCATGCGGGTGTCTAAAGAACCCTTAAATGTGGTCATGCCTACCAGGGCAATACCTGAATTGATGCCGATATTCACGCTTATCGGGTCGAAATCCTCACGAAACCGCTTGTTTATTTCGCCATTTCTTCCGTGGATATCAAGGGCGGCCTTTACTGCATTATAGGCATTTGTTTTGGCATCGTCATCCTTGAAGATGATCATAAGTCCATCTCCCGCAGTCTCGTTAATGTCTCCACCCGATCTGTGGATGGGATCCACAAAACTGGAAAACATTTTTTCCACAATCTCATTGACCTCGGTCTCTGATCGGCTTGCGCTAAGCTTGGTGTAGCCCTCCAGATCGAGAAACAGGACAGTGACTTCTTTACTTTCCTTTTCCCGCTTCAGCATCTCAGGGTTTTTCTCCACTATGCGGCGGACAGATTGGGGTACAAATGGTGAGAGATGGGTGAGCATTTGACTGATCCCGATCTTTTCCTGGGTTATCTCCCAATGTCTCTTGGCGGCCAAAATAGCATTACCGGCTATCTCGGATAGGTCCTTTATCATGTAGAAGTCTTTCCTGGTAAAGCGGGTACCGGGTTTAGCCACCACACTAATAATCGCCAGGATCTCATCATCAACAAATACAGGAATAGCTGCTTCCGGGCCGATTTCCACAAGGGTCCCATCGGGTCTTGTGACCGGTTCACTCTGAGAGGTTACAACCCCCTTTTTCTGGGTTATGGCCTTTTGGATCACGTGGCGCTTTCTCTTGCAGGAAATGCAGTTAACCGGTTTATCGTACAGGGCGCATTGAAGTGGACGGGTATATTTCTGGGCATCAGGATCAAGCATGAGGATGCATGCCTCCATAGACTTTGGAACCATCTTCCTCGCCTCTTCTCTCAGTCTTTCTAAAATCTTATTAACTTCCATTGTTGGGGCGAGTTGCCTCGCAACACGGCGTTGAGCCTCAAATCTTTCCCTGTAATATTTTTTCATCTCAAGCCCTTTATCCCTTCATCCCAAATCCCTTCCATGTCTTGCAAGCTCCTCCAGTCCGCGAAGGTCTATGAGTTTGATATTCCGATCTTTTACTTTGATTAAGTTCTGACTGTTCATCTTAGCGAATATCCGTGAAAGGGTTTCCGGTATCGTACCGAGAAGGCTTGCAAGCTGACCCTTTGATATGTTGAGAGTAACAAAATCATCCCTCTTCTGTTCATCTGCGAGATAGACCAGATATGAGGCGAGACGTCCGGGAACCTCTTTGAGGGAGAGGCTTTCTATCTGAACGGTAAACTGACGAAGCCTCATAGAGAGAACCCCAAGCATATTGAGTGCAAGAGAAGGATTTGCCGTTATAAGGGCAACAAATGCTGATCTGGGAAAAAAGATAAAACGCGATTCGGCAATAGCCTCAGCGCTTGCCGGAAACTGCTGACCGGAAAACACCGGGACCTCGCCAAACGGTTCTCCAGGGCCTAAGATATGCAGGATCTGCTCCTTCCCTTCTATCGAGGACTTAAAGATCTTAACCAGTCCGGTTGCAACTAAAAAAAAGCCATAGCCATCCTCCCCCTCAGAAAAGATTACATCGCCTTTTTTGAAATGCTTGACGACAGAGATTCCTTCTATTTCCCTGAGCTGATTTTCAGGGAGGCCCTTAAAAAGGTGGGCTCCGGAGATAGTATTCAGATTCTCTTGCACTTGCTCCTTTCCTCCTCAAAAAGGCCAGAGACAACAGCCCGATCCCTTCCTAAACTCTCCCTCACAGGAAGCCAACTGACTTTTATACTTGTTTGCCCTTTTCTGAACCTTGTTGGTGACCCTCAATAACCACCCCTTTTTTTTGTAGCTCTTTCTGTTGAACCCTCCGCGACCTTCATGGTAGGCTAAATAGAGGTTGCGGGCATCCCCCTTTGAGATTCCGCACTCTTTTGAACTTAGATTGCAATACCACCCGACAAAATCAATGGCATCGCCAAAATCATCCCTGTCAGACCAAAAACTGCCGGCGCTTTCCTGGTACTCCTCCCACGTTTCATCCTTTGCCTGGGCATATCCAAAAGCGGATGACGGCCGGGGACCGGGGAAGACCCATAGGCAGGTCGTTCGGGGGGGCCTGGCATCACTGATATACTTAGATTCCTGATGCATTATAGCCATCATGACGGGTATCGGGATACCCCACCGTTGGTATGACTCAAAGGCATCTTCATACCAATCGGAATGCTCTCTAAAGATTTCGCAGACATTATCTATTCCTTTGGGTTGGGGCGTGCCTGCACACCCATGAAAAAGGAAAACAAGAAGCCCCCCTGCTAATAGGAGAGAGGCGAGACACCGGGTCTTGAATAACGCCAACTGAAACCCCCTCAGATCAATGATTTTCAGAACCCTGAATCCCGCTTTCAGCGGGAAACCCTGTCGAAGATCCCCCCCGCACATAATGTGGGAGAATCTTTGAACTCACGAACGGTTACGCTTGACCTATAGGTAAAGGACATTTACCATATATGGAGGCTTCTGGAAAGTGCTTTAGTGACGAGACCTTTGCAAAACGCCCCTTTTTAGCTCCCGCCATCGGCGGGACGGCAGGCTCAAATTTCAACCCTCGAAATATGGGATTGATTATTGTCCTCCCTAAAAACTGAGGTTCAATCATGCAACAGTATGATATTATAATAAAAAACGGTACGATTCTGACCATGGACAACGAAAACTCTGTGTTTGAAAATGGCCAGTTGTGCGTGAAGGGAGATATTATAGCTAAGGTCGGTGCTCCGGACGATGGATTTTTTGAAGCCGGGAAATTGATCGACGCTAAGGGGGGCCTGATCCTCCCCGGCCTAATGAATGGGCATACCCATGCGGCTATGAGCCTTTTCAGGGGTCTTGCCGACGACCTTCCCCTGATGGAATGGTTAAATAACTTCATTTTCCCTGCAGAAGGGAGAATGGATGCCGATTTTGTCTACACCGGAGCCCTGCTTGCCTGCGCAGAAATGATTATGTCCGGCACGACTACCTTTTGCGACATGTATCTTTTTGAGGATCAGGTGGCACAGGCGGCATTTCTGTCAGGCATGAGGTGCCTTGCGGGTGAAGTCCTTTATAATTTTACCTCTCCCAATTATGGAGAGATCGAAAAAGGTTTCGAATACACGGAATCGCTGATCCTAAAATGGCGGGGTAATCCTCTAATTTCCATAGCCGTTGAGCCTCATTCGCTCTTTACCTGCAGCCCCGACCTGCTAACCCGGGCAAATGAGATGGCCTTGCACCATAATGTGCCGCTCATTATCCATGTTGCTGAGACCTTGTCTGAAATCGCCGAGGTAAAAAAGAGCTATGGCAAAGCGCCGATTGAACACCTCGATTCATTAGGCCTTTTAGGACCCCATCTGATTGCAGATCACGCTGTTCACTTAGATGAAGAAGAGATACGGAAGATTGCCGAACACGGTGTAAGGATCATTCATAATCCGGAGAGCAATATGAAACTGGCCTCCGGCATAGCCCCCATACCTGATTTACAGGCGCGCGGCGTGACCGTGGGGATCGGGACAGACGGCTGTGCATCCAATAATAACCTGGACCTCTTTACTGAGATGGATATGGCGGCCAAGCTCCATAAGGTCAAGGCCATGGATCCAACAGTAATGGACGCCGTTACAGTGCTCAGGATGGCTACCATTGAAGGGGCCAAGGCCCTTGGACTGGCCGACATAGCCGGCTCACTTGAAGAAGGGAAAAGGGCTGATGTCATCATCGTTGACACCAATAAACCCCATCTGACACCGATGTATAACCCCTTTTCTCATCTCGTTTACTCTGCCCGTGGAAACGACGTCAGCCACTCCATCATCAATGGCCGGCTTGTAATGGAGGATCGAAAGCTGCTTACCCTTGATCTCAAAGATGTTATGGAACGGGCCAAGGAGAAATCGATGGCTGTTAAGGAGTGGGTGCGGGGTTGAAAATTGAATATTGAAAAGAGTATATTGTCTGAGACCGAGATCTGAGATGATTGCCAAAAAAAATAGCTTTGTCGCATTAGGCAGCAGGCTCAAGGGGGTTCCTGAGGTGCTGACCCTTGGGGTGAAGCCCAACTTTCTGGAATACACCCTTATGGAACGAGAATTGATTTTGGGGGCCGGGGTTATCCTGTTCCCCACCCTCAACTATGCCCAGTTTCTAACCACCTTAGGTAAAAAGATTTTTCCCAGCTTAGAGACATATCTCTATGCCGACGAAAAAATCAAACAGACAACCCTCTTTCAGATGTTGGGAATTTCTCACCCGCGGACCAAGATTTATTATCACCTCCATCATCAGGATATCCTCAAGGATTTCACGTTTCCCTTTGTGGCCAAGATACCGAGGTGTTCCGCCCGGGGCAGAGGAGTATTTAAGATTGATAACAGAAAGGAGCTTGAGGAGTATCTATCGCTTTTCAGGGTCGCTTACATTCAGGAATACCTGCCACATAAACGGGACCTGAGAGTGGTGCTTATTAATTACGAGCCTGCGTTGTCCTACTGGCGTATCAGTTCGTCAGGAGATTTCAGGACCAATCTGTCACAGGGAGGGAAGATCAGCTTTGACGATATCCCGTGGCAAGGCGTAGCGACAGCTCAAGACACCGCGCGGAAGTGCAAACTGAATGATGTAGGGATCGATCTTATCAACTCCCAGGGCCGATGGTATGTTATTGAGGCCAACATGAAGTACGGGCGTAAAGGATTGAAGACGAAGGGCCTTGATTTGAAGGAGATCCTCAGGAAAAAACTGCTCTCCGGAGAACTTTTTTAATGAAACGTGTCCTTATTTTTCTTTTTATTCTCCTGATTGTTCTACCATCTGCCTTCCTGGGGTATTTCTATTACAAGGTGACCCGGGAGGCGGCCACTCGCATTGAAAGGGGAGCCATTGATAGGGTTATTGCCTCTGAAAGCCCGGTGTATTACGTGGATGGACATACCCCCATTGGGGCCTTCTTTGAAATGACCCACAGGAAATACATCAGATATGAAGATATCCCCAAGGTCTTTGTGAAGGCCCTGATCGCGTCCGAAGACAGGAACTTTTTTGATCATATAGGGTTTGACGTCAAGGCAATTATCAGGGCCTTTGTGGCTAACATCAAGACAGGGAAGGTGGTCCAGGGCGGAAGCACCATCACCCAGCAAACGGCCAAGAACATATTCAAGCGAGAAAAGAGGACGTATAAGACAAAACTGAAGGAGATGATGCAGGCCTTCCTTTTGGAAAGGAGATACACCAAAGAAGAGATCCTTGAGATGTATGCCAACCAGTTCTTTGTAACCGGTTATGGAAAGGGGCTCAGGATTGCGGCCCAGTATTTCTTTGGAAAGGATACTAAGGACCTTGACCTCGTTGAGGCAGCGTTTATCGTCGGTTCCCTAAAGGGGCCGAATAAATACAACCCGTTTATAAAGAAAACCAAAGCCCAAAAGGATGAGACAAAGCAATTAGCCAAGGCGCGCAAGGACTATGTGTTGGGCAGGATGCTAAGTCTGAATTTCATCACAAAGAGAGAGTATGAGAAGGCAAAAGAGAGAGAGGTTCCATTCAAAGAGGGAACAATCACATATCGTTTAAATGTTGTGATGGACTACATACGAAATCAGCTCGAATCCGATTATTTCAGGGAAATCCTACGGGAGCAGGGAGTGGACAACATCGCCACATCGGGGATCGGCATCTATACATCGGTAGACAAGGGTGTCCAGTATGCCGCCTTGATGAGTCTACGAAGGCATCTCCCGTTGATGGAAATCCAGCTCAATGGTTACAAGCCCTGGAAAAATAGAGAAAAATGGGAAGGATTGGTTGAAAAGGGGCTTAAAAAACCGAAAGAGAACATTCCCTTTTTAGTCCGGATTACCTCTGTGGAGACAGGCAGGGATAAGTGCCACCTGGCTGTGGTTTGGGATAAGGGTGGAGGGGTTATTGACTTTGAAGGGATCAAACCGGTTGGGGAGGCCTGGCTAAAGGCTAACGTAGGGAACTGGGCCAAGTTTGACAGGGAGCATGCGCCGATACTTTTGAAGAAGTTCCATGTGGGAGATCTGGTGCCGGTGCAGTTAATGATACCTGACAAGACGCCCTCCGATAAAAATCGGGATGCAAAACTGATGCTCTCTGAGATACCTGAGTTGGAAGGCGGGATTGTGGCCCTTCAGAGCGGGATGATAAAGGCGATGGTGGGTGGGTTTTTTGACCGCTATTTCAACCGGACCGTTGATGCAAAGCGACAATTGGGATCAATCTTCAAGCCGATCGTCTATGCAGCGGCGCTTCAACTAAAATGGAATATCCTTGATCCTCTCAAGAACAGAAGAGAGATCTTTCAATTCGAGGGCACATCATATCTGCCCCGGCCTGATCATGAACCGAAAAGCGATAAGGTTTCCATGGCCTGGGCCGGTGCCAAATCGGAAAACCTGGCGACAGTCTGGCTCCTTTACCACCTCACGGATCACCTCAATATGAGCGAGTTCCGGCAGGTTGCAAACCTTGTCGGGCTTGGCAAAAAGGAGGGGGAATCGTATCAGGCCTACAAGAGTCGAATAAGGGACCGATACGGTGTCATCGTAAACAGAGAAGCCCTGATGGAGGCCGCGTTTGAGGAGGCCAAAGACCAGATGGAGACAGACATCATCTTTGAAGGGCACGAGGGCATCTTAGACGATCTCTATCGGCTTCATTTTGATCTGCCTGAAGGTGCATCGGATATGACGGAGCTGAAAAGTCATCAGATCATGAGATACGACTTCCAGAGGCTTTGCAGCCTTGATCGGGAAATGAAAGCGCAGTTTCAAAGAGCAGTCCCTGTTCTCCGCAAAGATGGCAAGGAAAAGAATGCCCAAATGGCGAACCAGACCCTTGGCCGTTTGTATCGGGCCGGAGAAGCGGGACAGGGGGCCAGGATCATATACACGGATCACCCTGAATACTTAGCCCGGGACGATCTAATTCCTATTACCCCGGAGCGGTTGATTGAAAAGGCTCAAGATCGAAACATCGAAAAAAAGATATGGATTGATAATCTGATCCCCTCCGGGATATTGGGTTCCATTGAGACCCATACCAAGGCCAATTACAAAAAGCTTCTCACCCATGAGAGGTATAGCTTAGAGGTCCTCTCCAAGGTCAGGGATTTCCGGACCCTTGTCAATCTCTCTTTTGTGGTATATCTTTCAAAAAAAATCGGGATATCCACTCCCCTTGACCCGGTTCTTTCTTTTCCCTTGGGGCCAACTTCAATCAGCATAATGGAGGCTGCTCTGGCCTATGAGGCCCTCGCTACAGGCAAGGCCTATCCTCTTTCTCCGGGGGGTGGGCCTGCTATGGTCCCTATTATTAAGAAAATCGTTGACAGGGAGGGTGAGGTCATCTGGGAGTATAGGCCTAAGGCCGAAAGGATCTTCTCCCAAAGGGTTTCCACCCTGATCACCGAAATCTTAGGGAAGGTGATGGAGAGAGGGACCGGCCAGAAGGCCAAGGATGCCATCAGGCTGTTTGATATCCCGATTCCCACTTTCGGAAAGACAGGGACGGCAAACCGGTTTACCAATTCCAGTTTTGTCGGTCTCATACCAGGCCCTGATTCCCGGACCGGCCAGTTTGATTTGGAGAGCGGATATGTGGTTGCCGCCTATACAGGTTATGATGACAATCGTCCCATGAAGGGGAAGCATGTAGCCATATACGGTTCATCCGGGGCCCTTCCTCTATGGATCGATACGGCAAATGCCATAGTTGCCGCTACTGATTTCAAGGAGGGGGTACAGCCCGCCGATCTCGTATTTAGTCCTCTAATGCGCCCTGAGGCCGACCAGAAGGAGTTTCGGAGGATTCCGGTCTCTCCTGTCACCGGACTTCCAGAGAGGCCTTTTAGACAGGCCGCTGGTTCTTCTCCCGACGTAACAGTGCTTTCCGAGACAGAGGCGCATGGAGAAAAATTGAAACTCAAAAGGCATTTTGAGCTGTTACAGGAAGGAATTAAATGAAACAATTAACAACGCTTCTCTTGATGTTTTTCTTAGCATACGCCTCAGGGTGCGCCGCCCCTCCAAAAAGGGAGGTAACGCTTGCTCCCAAACCGGATGTGAGGACCCAAACTGCCCCCCTGCTTTCCACCCATACCATTGACAAAAAGATAAGTTTTCTCGAGGGAGTTTTAGCACAAGACGGCCTTTCGGAAGAGGACAGAAGAATAGCGACAGATCTTTTGGCTACTTACAAACTGACAAAAAAATTGACCCCCGATCGTCTAACAAAAAAGGAATATCAAAAGCTCATTCGTTCTCTTTTTAGATCATTGGCCCTGACGGATGAAAGATATTTTGAGAAAAAGAAGACTGCGCCTGACTATTCAGGAGCCGTTAGCCTTTTTGTCAGTAAGAGAGATGAAATCATCAATCTCTATTTAAAAGGAGACTTCAGAGCTGTTATTAAACGCTCTCTTGAGCTGAAAGAGATCTTCGGTCCTGACGCCCTGACAACTGAAGTCGGTCTCCTGTTTGCTTTATCCCTGGCAAGGGAAGGGGATTTGGAGCAGGCAATCGAGATCGGAGAGGGGATTGCGAGCGAGCTTGATCAACTCCCTGATATCATCCAGCTCCGTTCACGAATCGCCCAATGGCAGCTTAAGTTGGGGAGGAAGGAGAAGGCGGTTCATACCTATGAAAAGCTGACCGACAATCAGGATGAAAGGATGGCCCTTATACAGAAACTCAACGGGCAGATTAACCGGGCCATGAAAACCGATAAGACTGATACAAGTGGATTCCCGCCGGCCAAACCTGCTCCTGACACTAATGCCAGACAGGGTGATTATAGCATCGACCAGGTTCTTAAAGAGGCTAATTCTCTGGTTCGGAAACATGCGTACGGTGAGGCGAGGGTCCTGTTACTAAAGGCAAGGATCAAGGTTGAGGAGGGGCCTGAGAGCGAAATAATCGACAGGGAACTGGAAAAAATTAGGCAGAGAGAGGAAGAATTTGAAGAGCAAAAGCGAGTCAGAGATGCTTACCTGAAACAAACCTTTGATGCGGCAAAAAGGCTGATCGAGGAAGAGAAGTTTGAAGAGGCGGTCAACAAGTTAGATGAAATCAAAGATGCTCAGGATCTTACCCCTGAATCCAAGGCATTAAGGGAGCGTGCTGTTGAAAGCCACATCAACCAGGAGAGGAATCGGGCCGCAGAGATCTTCTTAGCAGCAAAGAAGACCAAAGACCTTGCCAAGAGGGAGGAACTCCTCAAATCGTCTTATGACATACTCAAGGCCCTCATCGATAAATATCCGTCATCTCCTCTAAATCAAAAGCTGAAATCTCATCTAACCATAGTAAAGAAAGAGATCGAAAGGCTTCAATAGGGTAGAGCATTTTCGATGGGTTCCATATCCGTGAACCGATTAACGGTTTCTCCCTTTTTTTGAATATCGCGCTGAATCGCTTCAAGGCTTCTGTCTCGGGTCAACATCACGGCTACGCCCCCATCTGAAAACACATAACCGGGCCCCTTTCCTTCAAACCCTTTGGGCGTATAGACCGTATCCACGCCTTTTTCAAGGAGCCACTCGCTGACCTTGATCCCCTTTCCCTTCTCCTCACCCGCAAAGGGATTGATTTCATAGACCTCCGACAGCAGGACCCCATCGCTCTCCCGGACCGTGGCCAAATAGAAGTAGGGCGCACTACCGAAATGTTCGGAAATGCCCTGCCGATCATCCTTTAATGGAATGGCTACCGTGCGGGTCTCTCGCTTTTGCGGTGCGTAATGGATCAGGATATGATCCACATGGGCAACAGCCGTTCTGATATGTTTCTCAATCCTTTGGCTCACCACATGGGCCTTTTCAAGATTTCCCGCCTTGATCACAATATCGGCCTCAATAAATTTATACTGGCCTGAGTTTCTTCCCCATAAGCCATTTATTGAAACCACCCCGGGATCCTTCATGATAATGGTTTTGACCTGATCCATGGTTTTGAAATCGAGGGACGCATCCAAAAGCACCCGAAAAGCATCGGCAAAAATACTCGCGCCTGCCTTGAAAACGAGCAGGACCACCACGATGGCCGCGATCCTGTCCAGATTCAGGCCGAACATCCCCCCTAAGAGTCCGATGAGAATTACGCAGGACGACAACATATCTGTACGAATATGTTTGGCATCGGCAATGAGGCTGGGGGAGCCAATGGCTTTTCCCTGGCGAAGCTCGTATCGAGAAAAGGCGAATGTAATACCCATGGCCACCACCAGCCCGCCCATGGCATAGGGCAGGTATTCGGTTTTGAGGGTGAAGGGCTCAAAAAAAACCGTTTTGACGATTTCGTAACCCGCTAAGAAAATAAAAAGGGACGTGAGCAGGGAAACAAAATTCTCCATCTTATAGAGCCCGTAGGGAAAGTGTTTCGATTTTCGTTTGGATATTTTTATGCCGGCCAGGACCGTTATGGACGAAATCACATCGGTGGAGGAATGAATGGCATCCGCCATTAGCGCCACCGAACCGGAAAGATAGGCGAGGACCCCCTTGAGGGCCACCAGCAGAAGGTTGACCCCGATGGAGTAAAACCCTATTTTTTCCTTTTGCGTCATCATTCTATTGACCGCCCTTTAATACAATATCGCCTTCTTTCAAGCCCATGTCATCGGCAATAACCCGGCATTTGGCCTTTAGTATAAAAAAAATGGATTTTTTCTGGTTTGAAAGCGCTTCATAGTTTCCCTGACCTTTACTTATAATCAATTTTGCATGATCGTAGATGCGGATAAATTTTTTACTGCAGGTCTCAAGGATGGTTCCCGGGGCATCCGTACCGGAGGAGAGCAGGGTGGCCACCCTGTCAATACCAGCCTGTCGGGCGTCCTCATGGGTCGCGTCGTTAATAATGGGGACTCCCCTGACCACGTATGTCACCGGCTTGTTTAATGTCTCAATTAGAATTCTATCAAAAACACATTCTCCGGCATTGTCTCCAATGTAAAGAATCTCATTGGATTCATTCAGGGCATTCTCGAATAGATCAAAATCACATATGCCGAAATCCTTTGTGAGGGTTTTCTCAATTTCTGTTTCCATATCAAAGGCCCGGTTTGGGCCGAAGTCAATGACATTCCCGGCAATGGCAATTCGAATGGCCGTGAGCAGTCTGTTTTCGGAATTTTCCACCAGACTTTTCAAATAGGGATATAAAGAGAGGGCTTTTTTGGTGCTTTGGCGTTTGATTTCCCTATATGGATCCGGATTTTCCGTAATTTCGTGAACCTTTTGATAGATCAGTCTGCCGGTCGCAGGGGGCGGGCTTTCAAGGGAGATGTTTTGGAGCATCATTCCCACTTCATCGACGACTTTTTTGATCTTCCTTTCATCGGTGGTTGCCATCCTCGCCGCTCGAAGCGCCTGGTTCAGAAAACAGGGAAAGCAATCCAGATAAGTTTTCACTAATTAAATCCTAATTTCAGGGCCGCGGCCCCATGACTGCCCTGTGATGAAACTCCTCACCACTCCTACCACTATTTCTCAATTTCCGATTTTGCACTGATATTACTACACATAATTCCGTTCTATGACAAGATCTATCTCCCTCCGAAAGAGGTTGAGAAAAGAGGTTGCTATAGCATGAGAACTGGCCTCTGAGGTAGGACTCAAGGATTCCTATTACAACAATGACCTTCCATTACTGATAGACTTTTGTTAACCTGAAATCGAACCTTTTCAGTGGTATCCAAAAAACCTTCAATAGCCGGCAAAGGGAAAAGAGAAAGAGAATTCAAAAGCGAATGCGCGTATCGCCTTCCCCCTGAAGGGGCGTGAAAGGAAGCTTTAGGTTCCCCGCAAGAACGCAGGTTCTCATTCCATTAGCCAGGCGATATAGTCCTGAATCTTTCCTGCCAGAAAATAGGGCAGGTTGAGCAGGGTGTATGGTTTCCCAGTCGGCGTGAAGGCCTCAATCCTTTCCAGCGGTCCAGCCCACAAACGGATGGTAAAGGGGTGGTTTGACCGCTCAACAAACTGATGCAGAGATCTGAGTGTCCCGGTCTTACCCGCTTTCACTTCAACCGGGAAGATGTATCGGCCGGACTGAACAATGAAATCCACCTCGGCGTTGGACTGTTTCTTTTCCCTCACCCAAAAGGTCGGTTTTCTCGACGTTTTCAGGTCTGCAGCAAGGAGTTCCTGTCCCACAATATGTTCCGCGAGAAGGCCCTGATAGAATGCGTGGAGGTCCGTTGTCTTAAAGAAGAACTCCTGAAGTCCGGCGACATAATTGATTAGGCCTGTATCAAGGAATTGTAACCGGGGGGATTTTCTCAGGTCAGGCCTGATTGGCGGTTCCGTGGCAGTGGAGGGATATAGAAGATAAACGATCATGGCGCTTTCAAGGGTCCTCAGAGCTTCGCCCATTTCCCGGGACTTGTAGCTTGAACTTCCGAAGCCGCTGAATTTCACCCGCTTTCCCGCCTCTAAGGGTGCGGAAGCAATGGCATGGTTGATCACATGGGCCATGGCGGCATTTCGAGCATATTTTCCGACATCCTCCTGAAAAGACGTGAGAAGCCCTTCATATACCTCGGAAAGGCTTACCAAGTCGGCCTTTTGCGTATGCCTCTCGACGATTTCCGGCATACCGCCCACAAGTGTATATTTGTGGAAAAGCTTGATCAATTTTGGGCGGGCAAATTCGGGCGAAGGGATTTGGTGATAATAGGCCGCCGCCTTTTCTTCCCCGGTTGCCGCAAGGAACTCCTCAAATGTCAAAGGGTACATGAACAAATACTGAACTCTGCCCACGGGAAACGCCGGTTTGTCAGGCTCCATGACCCTCTTGAGAAGGGAGCCCGCCGAAATCACATAGATGTCCTTGGCCGACTCATAGAAATAGCGCATTTGGGCCATGGCTTGAGGCGAGTTCTGGATTTCGTCTATAAAAAGCAGGGTCCTTCCTTCCGACCCGGAGATGTTTTTGAAGAAATAGATTGCCTCTATCAATTCTTCCGTAGCCAGATTCCGGTTGAAGATATTTGCATCTTCATATTTTTCCAGATTGAGATAAACATACTGGCCAAAATCCTTTGAGAACATTTCCACTGCCGTTGTTTTTCCTACTTGCCTTGCCCCTCGAAGGATCAACGGCTTCCGATGATCAGTCGCCGCCCAGTTTCTAAGCTCAGTGATGACCTTTCTATAAAACATAGAAAAACACCCCGTTATCATTGATAAAGCCGCAAGGCGCAAAACTCACAAAAATTGCAATTAGAATGTAGTAATATCAAGAAGTTATAACCAAGAAAGATTCGAACTTAGACTTTTTACGAGACCATCATCATTTGGAATTTGTATCTGTTTGTAATATAATAAGGGCAATATTAATGACTTATTAATATAAAGTCAACCCTATATGTACTTTTTCCAGATCTAAAGTCAATCCAATCTGGTCGTTTGCCCTTGAAGGAAAAACGGGCCAGGAACGTTTTAAGGCTTTGAACTGGGGATTACGCACATGGGATCTGTGGAACTGGAATGACTGCGACAGGCGTTGCGGCGGGATCTTCGACAGGCAGAGTGTACAGAGATCTCAGGTTTACCGGTTAGGCTACAGCAACCTCTCCAAATTCTTCAAGTAGATGTCTTATAGCTTATTAGCTATTGTTGATTTCATGACGGATTACTCCCACCGCATACTTCACGTCATCCGCGGTAATGTGGTAATTGGTAACCGCTCTCATCTGCCTTGGTCCGGTGGGCAAGAGGAGTACCCCTCCCCGGCTAAGCCGATCTGTCAGATCATTTGATGAAAGATCGTTGTGACTAATGTCAATGTATACGATGTTGGTCTTAACACTTTTAGGGTCAACGGACAGGCCGTTTGTTCCCTCCAGGCCTTCTGCCAATCTCCTGGCGTTGTCGTGGTCTTCTGTCAAGCGCTCAACCATCTCCGTAAGCGCAACGATACCGGCAGCGGCCAAAATGCCTGCCTGACGCATGCCGCCGCCCAACACTTTTCGCGCCCTTCGGGCCTCTTCGATAAAATCATGGCTTCCGCAAACCACTGAACCAACCGGGGCGGCCAGGCCTTTGCTCAGGCAAAAGGAGACGGAATCTGCTTCTGAAGCGAGTTCAGATGCATCAACACCTAATGAAATAGCGGCGTTGAAAATGCGGGCGCCGTCCACATGGACCTTGACCCTGTTACGACGTGCGATTTCCCCCACACCGTTCATGTATTCAATGTTTAGAGGGTTCCCGCTGCATCTGTTATGTGTGTTTTCAAGAATGATCAGTCGCGTTCTCGGAAAGTGGATATTGTCCGGTCGGATGGCTGCTTCAATATCGCTAAGGTCGAGTGTGCCATCCGGTTTATTGGGGACGGTATGAGGATGGATGCCGCCGAGGCCGGCACAGCCGCCTTGCTCGTAGAAAAACGTGTGAGATCGGTCACCCAAGATAACCTCATCACCACGACCGCAATGAACTAACAGGCTGATCAGGTTGCCCATGGTCCCGCTGGCGACAAAGAGGGCCGCTTCCTTACCAAGGCGTTCGGCGGCCATCTCTTCCAACCTGTTTACCGTGGGGTCCTCTCCAAATACGTCGTCCCCAACCTCCGCATCTGCCATGGCTCTGCGCATGGCCGGGGTCGGCCGAGTGATGGTGTCTGATCGCAGATCTACAATTCTCATAATTTTGTTCTACCTCATTCCCGAGACCTTGAAATTGGTTTTCAGGGCCTTAATCGGATTTTTCACTGAGTCCATGACTGCGGTCGGCTCAAACCCGCAGTGGAGCATGCAGTGGGTGCAGCGGGGGTCCCTACCCACGCCGTACCCGGACCAGTCAGTATTTCTGATCAGATCTTGAAAGGTGGGTTCATAGCCGTCATTCAGCAGGTAACAGGGTCTCTGCCAGCCAAAGATATTGCAGGTGGGATTGCCCCATGGCAGGCATTTGTAATCCTGATTCCCTGCCAAGAAATCCAGATAAAGGCTGCTGTGGTTAAATTTCCAGTTCCTATTTTTTCCATGCTCAAAAATAGACCGGAATAATGAAATGGCTTCATCACGTTTGAAGAAGTTATCCTGGTCGGACGCATTTTCGTAGTTAAACGCTGAGGCGATGGTCATGGCCTCTACCTTGAGATCAGTCAAGAGATCGAATAACTCACCCGCGCTTTCAGCCGTCTCACCTTTAAAAAGGGTGGTGTTGGTTGTCACCCGAAAACCGTGCGAGACCAAGAGGCGAATGGCTGCCACGGCCCTGTCAAATACGCCTTTGAGACCGACCCGTTCATCATGGCGTTCATTCATGCCGTCCACGTGGATATTGAAGGTCAGATAAGATGAGGGTTCAAATTCCTCGATCCGTTTTTCCACAAGCAATGAATTGGTGCACAGATAAATGAACTTTTTACGGGCAGTGAGTTCCCTGATGATCTCCGCAATTTGAGGGTGAAGCAGCGGCTCTCCGCCGGCAATGGAAACTACCGGCGCGCCGCATTCCTCCACAGCGGCGATGCATTCCTCAGGGCTCATGATCCTTTCGAGGATTTCGGCCGGATAGTCGATCTTTCCGCAACCCTTGCACCTGAGGTTGCAGCGGAAAAGGGGTTCCAACATCAGGACTAAGGGAAATCGCCCGTTGTTTCTGAACCTCTGCCTGAAAATGTGGGCGCCGATGCGCGCCTTTTGAATCGTCGGTATACCCAATTTAAGTCCTCTATTCGACCTCCTGCATATCACACAAACGCTTCAGCAATTCCAATGCCCTTTTCCATGGGGGCTTGATCTTACTGTTTGGGGGCATTTCACTCAAGATCTTTTTTAATTCCAGGCAGGCCTCTCCGGTCTCTTCTTCCGCCAAGAGGGCCTCTGCAAGTCCGAGGCGGTTTTCGAAAAATTCCGGGTTCTGGTCAACGGCACGCCGGTAGTGGTCAACGGCCCTAACAGAATCCCCGATGCTGACCGGGAAAGCGGGCGCGCGAAGGTATAGCTCACCCAACATCCTGTGGGGACCGCCGTGATCTACTGCGGGATTCAAATCAGACGCAAGCAGCGCCTCACGCTCAATAATCGGCACAAGTTCAAGACCGCGCAAAGGATCGTTTTCAGCCTCCAGGCCGGTCAGATATGCGTATAGATAGTGAGCCAGTCCGCTTTTTGGAACGATTGTGACTGCGGTCTCCGCCAGTTTGCGCCCTTTCTTGGCGTCGGCAAGCCT
>CAZFSF010000001.1:0-44867 GCA_964522045.1 uncultured Desulfobacteraceae bacterium | reverse complement strand
TTGGCACAGGGGATTCAGACGCCAATCGGAACTTCATTTTCTACCAAATAGGGCAAATAATCATTTGGGCAATCACCTGTTCCCGTTTTCTGTGTAAAATCTCTTTCATTATTTGCCCACAATACACCGCCGTCTATCATGAAAACATTGACACCGTGTCCTTTTGAATGAGCAATTTTGGCGAATTGAAAACACCTGGTCGCCTTTTCATTGTCATCCTGACTTAACACAAACAAAAAATTGGCCATGATTTACCTCCTTTTTTTTTCATTAAATTCAAAACCATATAACGATTGAAACCACTTGCCCCAAGGGGACCGGGTATTGGGAAATACACCTTAAAAAGCCAACTTGGGAAGCTTGAAAAACAGCGCTCCTTGGGGTCAAGGGCATTGATTGGTTCGGCGATATTATTCAACCTATTGTCAAACAATTTCTTCCTGCTGCTTTGCTTTTATACAAAAGAGTATCGGCTCTTTTTATGAGGCTGTCAATAGTGTCTTTTTCGTTAACGAGTGTGGCTCCAATTGAAATTGTGACACATAGCTTTTCGTTCTCATGAATTATGTATGAATTTTCTATCAGTAAACGAAGCCTGTTCCCCAGTTCCTCAAGGTCTTGGCCTTTTATGTTACGTATAATGCCAATAAACTCTTCTCCCCCCCAGCGTCCATAGAGGTCAAATGGTCTGGCGTTGGCAACAAAAGTATTCGCAATAAATTTAAGAACATCATCCCCCACATCATGACCATAAGTGTCATTAAATTTCTTGAAATGGTCAATATCTATGAAGAAAATACCAAATGGTACGTTGAAACGTTTTTTCTCTTCGAATCTGCTTTTGATTTCTCCCTCAATATAGTTTCTGTTTGCTAATTGAGTAAGGTTGTCAAGAAGAGCCAACTTTTCAAGTTCTTTTACCCTCAATTCATTGGCTGCCTGATTGCTGATATCTGTAAATAATTCTATCCCACCGATTGTATTACCATCTCTGTCGGTTAATGTACTGACACGAATAGAAACCGGTATTCTGTGACCATCCTTGTGGTGCATGTATACTTCAGCTTCGCGAGGCTTTTCATCTGCAATGGTTGCGGCAAGAGGGCACATCCCGGTGCAAAGACTATTGCCTTCACCATCGACGTGGGTGAGTATATTATCAGAACAGGATTGACCAACAACCTCATCAGTGGTGAATCCGGAAATCCGTTCAGCACCCTTATTCCAGTATGTTATGACCCTATCTCGGTTTACAAGATATAACCCGTCATGGAGGTTCTCAATAATTCTTTCATAAGACTCTTTTTCTAAGCTCATAGGGCTTTCCTCACAATTTTTTCTTGATTCCTGCTTATTCCGCCAACCTCGTGGCATCACCAGCGGACTGGTGGCGCAACCCTTGCGTCGCAAGCGGCGTCACACATAGTTCATTTGGTGAATAGCGTTGTCAGCGTGCCTCCGATACAACTTGAGTCTTGTTCGACAAGTAGTGATGCCACAGCATTCTCGCCGCAACTGACCGAAAAGGACGCCAGGTCTCAGCAACTCTGGATAGTGTAGATGGAGATGGATACTCATGAAGGCCCTTCACCTTTCGTACTGTATTTGTCAGCGCAATGTCCCCAGAGGGCCAGACATCTGGCCTGCGCAGGGCCATCAAGAGATAGATACCTGCGGTCCAGGGACCGATGCCTTTGATTCGAGTAAGTGTGTCAACAACAGCAAAGTCATCCATTCTGGATACGGCTCTTAGATCAAGTCGGTCCCCAAGAATTGCCTCGGCAAGATTAATGCAATACGCTGCTTTCTGTCGAGTGACACCCAGCGAACTCAGATATGATGAACCCAATTCCAAAAAACGATCTGGTGTAAATGGTACCAAGCTATCGATTAGTCGACGGTACATAGCTTTAGCTGATGCAAGAGACACCTGCTGTTCAAGAATAATGTGGATCAATGTCGAAAAACAGGGCTTTCTTTCCCAAAGGGGCGGTACACCATCGGCCACGAGGAGGCGTGCGAGATCGTTGTCGCGGCCAGCTAAGTATACTGTGCCTTCCGTTAGACTCATCTTTGTCAATGATGGAGTCATAAATAGTATCCTCGGCATGCTAACTGGCGGTCACCTGCGCCAAAACTTTCCACATAATGTCAAGAAAGAGAATATCTGTCTAATCCTTAAAGTTGTTTATGGGGCCAGCTTTTGGGACCAGGTGTATTGGCTGATTCGGCGACATAGGATTTCAAGCATTGGTACTGTTTTGAATCATATGTCTTTTTCATGAAGCCACTCGAGTATTCGATCTGCTACAGTTTGCCATCCATCCTCCAACATCATATCATGTGCCATCCCTTTGAAGATCTCAGGCTTTTTGTCATATGCTGCCGCAGTCGCTTGTATTTCATCAGGATGGAATATGTTATCGTTCTCTGCGCCAATGATTAGCAATTCCGTTGAGACCTTTTCAGGATTCGGTAGTTTGAAAAACATCATGTCTAAAAAAGCGAGATAGGACTCATCCTGCATAAGACTAAAATACCCATTTAGCGTATCAGGGAGGGTATCCATAGAGAAAAAGGCCTCCCGGGTAAGTCTCGGCTTCCCGATTATCGGATATAGGCTCCAGGTGAGGTTGGCTTTCAAAAAAACCAGCGGGTGACGAAGGGCAATCCGAAGGGTCGTTCGCAACACGCCTTTGACGGGAACGGAAGCCAGCAATACGGCCGTGGGCGCAGTATGTTCCTCCAAATATTTCTGAACAACCAGACCGCCCATTGAATGCCCAACTATCACCGGGTCTTCAGGTAGTTGGTCCACCACTTGTGCCAAATCTTCCACATAATCAGCGATGCGCATCCAGCGGAAATGTGCAGGTCTTTCACTATTTCCATGCCCCCGTAAACTCAACGCATAAGAGGTATAGCCATTTTCAGCAAAGTAGGGCATAAAGTTTTTTTCCCAGCACCATGCTCCATGCCATGCACCATGAACAAAAAGGATTGGTACTTCACGAGAAACACCTTCTGGCTTTCTTGAAATAATTTCCAATTTCATAATGCCCTCCTTTTCCGGATTTAACAAACAAAATGATGTTTAGTCCAAAATGGAAACCCTTACCCTCTGTGCCCAGAATCCTTACGGCTCTGCCGGTTGGGCTGGCTTTGAAATCCCGGTGGCGAAGCCATGAATCGGGCGTAACGCCGGGGTCTCTGAGCCCGGATAGTCCGATTCAAGCGATTTCTTTACCCCTCAGAATGTGGATATCTATGAGGCAACGAACGACTACGCCCACCTTCCGCTATAGAGCGTAGCGGCATAGTGGTCAGGTGGAGCGCCCGTTAGGCCTTTCTATTGATTTGCCTTAAATTCTCTTAATCGGGTACATTCAACAAGACGATCCAAAGTTTTCGCAGTAAACACCTTGCCCCTCGTTGCAAGGATCATCTTTTTCATATCCTCCCTGCGGACACCGAAGCCACGTCCACCGATACAAGCAATAACTTCGTATTTTGGGTTATCTTCGGATCTTCCGGCAAGGCTCAATTCACCAAGATGTTGAATGCGTGTCACCTTATCACGCGCTGTGCCATCGTCTTCTGTAATCTTTGCCTCTATGACAATTTGCGGATTGAATTCACTGGGTATGATAAAATCCGGCGTTTGGTCGAAACCTTCGATTCGTTCCGCTCGTTTGGTTTTACGGAAACTAATGCCCGCTTTGGAGAGAACATCCTCGATGGCAGACTCTAAGCTGTCGCCAATAATCTCGCTAACGGAGTCACGATGTCCGGCAAAAGGCCTTCCAAGCAACCGTTCATACAACAGCATGGCATAGGGAGCACCTATTCGAGATAGATTCTTGATGCTGGAAACACCCTGTTTTGTATCGGCCTTGTTCAACCGGTGCAATTGATCAATGTCTACTTCGGGAGCACTGGCCGATAGCAATTGACACGCGGTTTGAACCATCGCCTCAAGTCGTTCCTTCGTAACTCCGTTTGTCTTGAGTTCCGTTTCAGGCGCCATTCGGACCTTCCGATCCAGAGAACGCACAAAGCCCTGTGTAACCTGCACGCCGGTTCTTTGCATAGTTACATAGCCCCACTCCGGAGGTGTAAAACCAAGTATGGTTCGCAGAACCACAATCGAAATAGGACTGAAAACTGTCACAGGGTAAACCTTGTCAGGATCAAGAATGGAAAATCCATCTGTGGCTGCTTTCAATGCTTCATAACCACGTTCGAAAACAGGGTATTCCACAAATCCTGCCCCTTTGGGCATAACGAGGAATTCCGATTCCAGGCATGAAAACACAGAATCAACATAGTTTTCCGGATCTCTGAGAATTTCTTCCAGGGTAACTTCAAAAGGGAACGTCGGCATATTCATCTCCATAATTTGCATCGCTCTCATGCACAGAAAACAACGGCATATCCTCTGTCGTTTCTCTTTTAACGTGCTCCATGCATTTTTCGACCTCGGCCCAACCACCGAAGCGTTGGAGCCAGTCTGCCACTTTTTCGATACGTGATGTTGTTGGTTTGTTCTTATTCCAGTTAAGTCGCAAGGACCAGGTCGCCAACCGGATTAGATGCCCATAGGTAACACATCTGATGTCGCCACGAGTCGGTTTGACATTTCCGGCCTTGAGATGGTTTAAGTCTTTTCCTATAATTCCGGCAAGCTCATGTGGCGAATCCGCTATCCATTTTCGCTGCATGACGCCTGTTGTCCGGCAAACAAAGATGGTGTCGATTACGGATGAGCCGGTCCCATTGATATGAATGGATGCACCCATTTCGCCAGGACAGGGAAGCGATGCAGAACAGGTCAGACCTGCATCAAGGAGCGCCACCGCCACGGGGTAATACGCTTCGATTGTATTGTGATGATAAGTGAATGCCAGGGGTGCGCCGGGTTTTAGTGCCTTCGACATTTTTTGAAATACAGCAGAAATTCCTCGTGTGAAATGATCGAGTCCCCGCCCCATGTCTACATTGCCGGTCAATTCATCAGGTGTGCGTGTAGAAACGGCACTGAATGCAGGGAACTTCTGGCCAACCAATTTTTTCAGCCAGACGTAACAAAAATCCATGAGTTCAGCATACTGAACATTGGCGAAATAGGGAGGATCCGTAAAGACGGCGTCCAGAAAACCATCCGGCAGATTGGAAGACGCAGCGTCTTGGCATGAGATATTAACGACTCTCGCTGGTTCGGTGTCACCACCGTTTAAGTGATCTCCGATCCATTCACCTTTGATAGGGATTATTTTCTTTGCGCGCCCTTGAAACCTAACTTCAAAAGGGTGGTCACAATAGGATTTAGCCTTCTTGAACTTTTCAATGATGTTAGCCCATCCGCCGCTGCCGATACACATAGTTCGGCCTGGTTCCATGATCCCAAGGAAGTTTGACTCGCATTGAATCAACCCAACCGGGAATCCGTGAACCGAGAAAATATCGAGAGACTTTAGTGCCCTTGTGTCATAGCGGCACAACATATTTTGATAACGGAGCAAGTCGGAAAGGTTTGTTGCCAACGCATTACGCACCCGATCATTGAATGTATCAGCAATAATTCGGGCAGAAAGTTCCAGCCCGAGAAGTTGCCGATCGTTAAACATTTCCCGGTAATGTGTATATCCCCAGCGATGCAGACGGTTCGTTTCGTCACCGCTTGGGATCTCAGCCTCAGGAATATACTTTGAACGTATCCTGGAAAAGCGTTTTGAGGTCTCTTTAACCTTTACGATATCCTGAGCGTCTGGCTTTTTAAAAAATCTGCCCTTATGAGAAGGTTTGCATTTAGGGCAATGATATTCCATTGCAAAAAGGCGGTGCGTCGGTGCCCCAAGATGTGGATTTGGGAAATGGTTGTCAGCGCCGCATTCAGGGCATTTGCAACGGCCTTTTTTTGCAGGGCCGTCTGCGGTCAGTTCAAAAGAACAATGAATACATCTGCCGGGCTTCTTCCGATCTCCGGTCTCGGCTAATTCTCCACAAGCCGGACACACAAAGACGTTTCTGGGATGTCGGGAATCAGCCGACAGCAGATAACCGGGAAAGAGATCAATCTCCTTTCCGCATTTTTTGCATGGCATTACTTTCACCCAAAGGAAGTATTTTACGTGGGTATCATGTGATCCACAAAAAGTGCATTGTGTTCGATAAAGATACCCGATTTCCTTTTCAAGAGTTGAGCGCAGTAACTTGGCTGCATCCGAATAATCATCCAGGTTAAGATGTTCAATTTCCTGTTTGACAATCCAATAAGACATGGGGTTGATGTCAAATCCAATCACATTGCATCCGACACGGTTTGCCTCCAGAATCGGCGTTCCCCCACCCATAAACGGATCAGCAACATGGCGGCCTGAAAGATCGTTCGTCTTGTAGTACACCTCTCTAAGCGGTCTTTCCGAGAATTCAGACAAAAGCAGTCCACGAAACAGCGTACCCGGACGTCTGGCAAACCATTTATGAACAGCAATAATCGGACGGTAGTTTTGCTGAATCTGTTTCTCGCGCAGTGCAAGGTCCGCAATAAACGATATTTCAAAATCTTTTTCGATCATTCGGTTATATTTCCACCTTTTAGTCTATGCGGCAAATAACGCAGAGTTAAGTTGCGGGCAGGGGGCACGGTAAAATCGTAGCAATTGGTAAAACGAAGCTGGTGTTTAGAGCAAACCGCTCGTTCCTGCCCGTCAATCTTGAACGTCTTGTTCGCTATTTTTCAGTGTGTTAATCGGTCTATTTCTTCAATGATTTTGTCAATCACATCTGTATTGTAAATCTTTTTCTTTTTCCCTGAACCTTTGACAGAATATACGAAAAAGACATGACCTCCAAAATCGTTTTTAAATCGTTCATGATTTTTTCGATGCATTTCTACCCATTGATATTGATTGATAGATTGTCCGGAAGAAATTGGTTTAATCTGGATTCCTATAAAACTACCATTCACTTTTATATAAAAATCAACCCCATATGTTCTATCCCATTCATCTGGTGCCGGTTCTATCTTGCATCCCAAAATTTCTACCAAAATTTCTCCTCTAAACTGAAAATACATTATTAAGATCACCTATCATCTAATTCCCGTTCAATTATTGCAATTGGGAAAGTGTCCCAGTTTTCATCCTCAATCGTTGTTTCAAATGCTTCCAGCAATTTGGCCCTCGCTTTTGGTTGTAAATCGTATATATAAATCTCTACTGTTTTAGTCATTTGAGTTCTTTCTCCCTTAAGTCAATATAGAGCGTTAGAAATCTTCCATCTACAGTTAACTGAGATGATTAGGCAATTAGAGAATACAAACCGGCCTAGATTGTTGGCACATCATATAGTATATCTGATGATATTGCAGACTATACATTTCGCAAAAAAATAAAAATTCCGCTACAAATCTCTAGAAATCACACCGTTTTTTTGCTAGGCTTCTATAAGCATGTTTAATGGCCAGATATTTCTCTACCCTTCCAAAGTGCAAATAGATTAATCACATCGATAACTTGAAAAAGTGGAAATTAACCCTGGTCGTTTTTGAACTTCACTAATTCTTTCAAATGAATAATATGAGAACCTACCATGTATTCTTTACAACTAAGTTCACTCAAGAATGTCTTGAGCACTGCTGCTTTGGCGCCTCAGTTTCAAATTCGCTTGCAAATGTCAAAGCAGGCGACATAGCTTTTTTATTTGACGGACTCAAATGGGTAGTGTTTGGCCCGTTTGAAATTGTTTCTGACCAACAATGTGTCGACAGAAGTCCCATCTATGGTAGGGACAGACGAGGTAATGCACGTTATAAAAATAGAGTGTGGTTCAAAACTGAAATGGCCAAAGCTACGCCCATGGTTAAGCTCTATTCAGACGAAAGAGATGCTTCTAAGATCTCATTTGTCTTGAACAGACACATCATCGCCACCCTCATTGCGAATAAACAAGTAAATGCAACACCCCTTACTACAAATGAAGGCAATTATCTCATAGAAAAAACACTGCGATTAGGGAATGCCATTTCCTCTAATCGACCACAAATTCCTCCTGATATTGAGTCTGTCTTTCCAGTTTCTGTGCTTCGTCGGCCTGTCAGCGAAGCAGGTGTGGAGGTACTTCTATTAAATAAGAGATGTCAAGGCTATCTTTACGAATTCCTTGCTTCCTTCTATAAACAAGGATCGTATTTCAATCAATTCGTTCTGGGCTTCCAGCGCCAAGTGGATGTTCTCATAGATGCACAAGACAGGCTTGCACTTATTGAGATAAAGTTGGCTAAAAATAAGCAAGATCCATTTGATCAGGTTTTAGAATACCTTTATTATTGTCTTAGCTCCTTCCGTCTACACTACAATCGTTCAAAAAAAATAGAAACAATTGATTTGGTAGCGCTCCTGGAGAATGGAAACCAATACTTATCGAACAACGCAATCAGAGAATTTTCCACAAGGTGTACTGAGATAGGTGACAAAGAAAACATCGAAATTAATTCTCATACAGTCATCTATAAAATATCATCCAAATCATTGGAAACAGCAATTTGTATAATATGATTGTTTTTCTGAATTTCTGGCGGTTTCATTAGGATACAAATCAATACTTTCACGAAACTTCATTATTTCGATTTTTATTGGAATACTTTAAACTGAAAGATCAAATTGATCCCCGATATTTACACAGAGTCTGCATCCATCATCTAAAACGCGATAACATTCTTTCCAAACCAGATTTAAATTATTTACGTAATTTTCGTAACTATCGTTAAATCCGATTTGTTCATTCATTCCATAATCTTTCAATTGCCAGTACGGAGGTGATGTGATCACGAGATGAACCGAACTGTCCGCAACCTCAATCATTTTTCGTGAATCGCCAGTTATAATTGTATGTTTTGTATTATTCATTTTTCCACCTAATTCATTCTATTTTTTTGTAATCGCTATAACATAGTATACGCATTAGCAGATATCCAATATTATCATATTCTGCACTTGAAAATAGTGGCATATTCTGTGTAGTACAATGAGTCCTGATTTAGCAAGTTTCCGTAACGGCATCCCTCGCCTATGCAACAGTGGTTTGGCAGGGAAGGGCGTAAAGCGGGATGCCTATTGTGCCTGATGCCGGAGTTTTAGAGGTTTTTAAAATGACACAAAAATCGGAGAATATCAATAAGTTTTGGAAGAAATTCCATGAGGCCGTGGTTGATTCCGGGGTTGCAGAGTCGATGGTGATCTGGTATGTCAACTGGGCGCAGAAATTTGCTACTGCATTTAGGGGAAAGTCGCTGCGGTCACGTTCTGCCGGAGATGTATTTAGTGCCTGAACGACAATCACGACTTGGCATGATTCAGGCACGATTTTGGATTGCGGGTAAGTGAGAGAATGTTTTTCACCGCCCGCTTCGCTCAAGACGCGAAGATCGCAAAGGACTCTTTTTTTGGTTTTGTCCAGATCCTGGAAGAAAGACTCAGGATCTGGGCAGAACCAAGCCCTGACGGGCGATTAATGAAGCAAAAGGAAACAATAAAAACGTAAACTCTGCGGTCACTGCGATCTCTGCGGTGGTTGTGGTGTTTAATTAAAACAACTTAAACTCACTATACATTCATAAACAATCTTAGACATTTTTGATTTCCAGGTTTTCGGAAGACAAAAGCATCGAATGAAAGAAAGAAAAGGAAGAGCAAAAACCAAAGAGACTGGCAAAAGGAAAAGGGCCAATCCGGGCATTTCTGAAGCGGATTTTGGGCTGATCGAGTTTCACCGGCAGGGTCTGGCGCTATTCCCGGCTCCCTCGGACAGGAGACCAGGGATAGCCATTCTTGTGGAAGGTGGAACAACCGGTTTAAGGCAGAGATATTGCTCCTGTTCTATTTCTGCTACTCGCACCTGCGCCCATATCCTGAAGTTGGTTAAGGCTAATAAGGCCGTTACCGAAAGGTTCGGAGGAAAGACCTTTGAAGATGATTTCAGATCAAGCATTTGGTACCGTTGTGCAGAGATCATGGCGGATGGCTGCAGGGAACGGCCGGAGACGGTCCGGATGCAGTCGCTGGGTTCTGATGATAAAAGCGTGATAAAGGTGTACGGTTCCTCTGGAGAGGAGATGTTCTATTATATGGCAGACGGGCCTGGCCGGTCCAGATTCTTGGAGCGGTGCGGCAAGGTCCCTGAAGGGGATTCCATCCCCAGCAGGGGCACGATTCTTCAGAGACTTGCGCTCATGACCCTCACAGAGAATGAACGCATGATGCACGATAAGGGCTTTAAGACACGACGGCAGGTTATGGAGGAGAGTTTCTGGTACCGGGTTGCCTATCATGGATATCGGGAGTTCGGACCTGACGCCTGTACCTTTCATCCTGCCATTGAGGAAACCTCAGGATCGTTCACTGTTTCTGTCAAAAAGAGGGGAGAGGAAACTCTCTTTCGCATGATAATTCCGCGTATCAAGGTAAAAAGGCTACTCACCGCTTTTGATGACCTCCTTCCCAATCAACATGAACTGGCCATACACCCCATACCGCTCAAATCGATTTTCAAGGTCAGCTCGTATACCCAATTGGATATAGAGGTCCGGCCTCTGATCCAGCTTATACAGGAGGACGGAGAGTCAAGATTTTTTGAAAGAGAAGACATGGAGCGCTTTCGCTATGGCGATCTCATATATATCAAGGAGATGGGTATCCTTGCGGAATTGGAGCCAGAGGGGAGGGGAGAGAGGAAGTTCAGGGCGCCGGTGAAGATGGTGCTTAAAAAGTCCCAGGTCCCTATCTTTTTTGATGAGTTTGTTGATGAGCACACTGAACGCCTTGTGGATGAGGACCTGAAATCCCTTAAAATCATAAGAGAATTCGACCGGATAGAGATCAGCCCTGAGTCTTTGGACAGAGACTGGTGCTGGCTTTCCGTAAAATATGGTTTTGGAAACAGGTTCATCTCTCTTGCTGAAATTCTGAGCGCCAAGAAGGAGGGCCAGCGTTACATCGGTACTGACGGGGGTTGGGTTGATTGTGAATCTCCTGAACTGGCTAATCTTGATGCTGTTCTGGACCGGCATAAAGAGGAGAAATCATCGGCAAGATCAAAAGGGGTCGGGCTTGCCCGAATGGACCTTTTCCGTGTAAAGGCCGGTGTCAGGAGTCCCATTGACGTGACAGGAAATGGCAAACAGGTTGACCTGTTCAAGAGAATGCTTGAACTGAAACCTGTCGCATCCCTACCCAAACTTAATGGGATAACCTCAACCCTCAGGCCTTACCAGGAGTTAGGAGTGGAGTGGATTCGTTTTCTTTTTGAAAATGGATTCGGAGGGCTTTTGTGTGATGATATGGGTCTGGGCAAGACCCATGAAGTCATGTCCTTTATGGTTTGCATGCGAGAGCATGAAAGGATAGTTGGTCCTTTCTTAGTGGTCTGCCCCACCACTGTTTTGAGCCACTGGAACAATAAGATGGGCGAGCACGCCCCGGGCCTGAAACCAGTTGTGTATCATGGGGGCCAGAGAGATTTTGAAGACGCCGTTGGTAAAAGCAGTTTATTGCTAACCTCCTATGGGATCCTGAGAAGGGATATTGATAAGTTGAAGAATATTCCCTTTGCTTTGGCCGTTTTTGACGAAATCCAGTACATCAAGAACCCGCAGACACTGGCCTATTTGGCTGCAAAAGAGATTAAGGCGGATATGAAGTTGGGCTTGACCGGAACACCGATTGAGAACAGGTTGATGGAGTTAAAGGCCCTCTTTGACCTGACAATCCCGGGCTATCTCGGGACAGACCAGGATTTTGAGACCGGATTTGTAAAGCCTATGGAGTTTGATCCTGCCGGCGATAAACAGGAGGGATTGACCAGGCTCATATCACCCTTTACGCTTCGTCGCAGGAAGGAGACAGTCCTTGAGGATCTTCCTGAAAAAATCGAAGATATCAGGACCTGCGAACTCAGCGAGGATCAGGTAAAGCTTTACAGGGACGCAATTGCTTCAAGGGGACGCGGGTTGCTGCAGTCCCTGCGGAACGATAAGGAGACCATCCCCTATATCCACATCTTTGCCCTGCTCAACCTGCTCAAACAGATCTGCAATCATCCTGCCATGATGAAGGAGAGGATGGATGATTATGAGAAATACCAGTCGGGCAAGTGGGAGCTGTTTAAGGAAATCCTAAGAGAGAGTCTCGACAGCGGACAAAAGGTGGTTGTATACAGCCAGTTCTTGGGGATGATAGGGATCATGGAGATGTTTCTGCAGAAACAGGGTGTGGACTTTGTTACCCTTACCGGAAAAAGCCGGGACAGAGGCGGAATAATATCCAGATTCAACAATGACCCTGACTGCCGGGTATATTTAGGAAGCCTCAGGGCCGGAGGCGTGGGTATTGATCTGGTGGCCGCGTCAATCGTCATTCATTATGACAGGTGGTGGAATGCTGCCAAGGAAGACCAGGCAACAGACAGGGTCCACAGAATCGGGCAAAGACGCGGCGTGCATGTCTTCAAGCTGGTAACAGAGGGTACCCTAGAGGAAAAAATATCCGCCATCATCCAGAAGAAGCGAAACCTGATGGACAACATTGTCAAAGAGACGGACCCCGGGGTGCTGAAGAGCTTTTCAAGGGAGGAATTGATCGAATTATTGTCAGTTCCCTTTGCAGGGAAATAGAAGAAGAAAATTCCCCAATGTCAATCTTTGACGGACATGCCCCGGTTCCACAGTCTCAAACCGGGGACCAAGTCAAAATGAGCGTCATAAGTGACTATGATCGATCCGGTTTCGATACCGTGCGACGAAATCCACACATCATTGATGGGCAGCGGGGTCCCGGCCCGCAAAAGGTGGTTTTTTACAGAACCAAAGACCTCTGCGGTTTCTGCCGTGGCATTCAAGATTTTAACCGAGGGCTTTGTTAAAAATCTCTTCAACACGTCACGGTTCTCATTCTCCTTGGTGCCGCCCTTAAAGCCCGCATGGAGTTCCCCTAAGACAAAAATGGACATGTACACCGTCTGGGCAGAGGCAACGATATCAAGTACGTTTTCATCACCTGCCAGAAGCCGCGTGTAGGCATTAGTATCCAGAATGATCGCTTTCATTGCCAGTCCGCATCATCAATTTCCCTCAAATCTGGGGTTTTCTTTTCGAATTCGTCCAGATCATCCCTGGTCCACAAGCCGCAAAAGGCTTTGAAATCGAGGAGGTTTTTCCTCTCAGGTTGCGGTTTTACCCCAAGATATTCCTCTAACAGTTTTTTGATGGTCTTATTGATGCTCAACCCTTCCGACTCGGCCTTGGCCTTAATCAGATCAGCGAGAGGTTTTTCAACACCGTGAATCGTAAGTGATTTCATTTCTGCCCCCAATCGATTCAATGATTTGAACCACAAATAGTTCATCACTATCTAAGTATAGTTCACAATGCAGCTTGATGCAACAAAAAAAGGCTTCCGATCTCCGACTTCCAACCTCTGTCCTTTCTATCTAACTCTCCATCCGCCCGTTCAATTCCGGTCACAAGAATTCCTCAATTCTTAAATTCCTCAATTCGAATCACGTAAATCCTTACCGAACTGTAATGTTCAGGAAAGGTTGTGGAAAGAATCTTGCTGTAGTTTGTTTCCACTGGGTAAAATGAAGAACCATAACACGAAAAAAATATTAGGCAGGGTAACTCTGAACTCTGAACGTTGAACCTTGAACGTTTGAACGACTAACATGCAGGGAAGGGGGCGATAGGGTCAATAAAGATTGGGTCAGGCTGGTGAGGAGCTGAGGGATTTATCAACACAGGTCATCAATTATTAGAAAGGAACTGATTATGAAAAAGAGAAAACTGACATTGGCAAAGGGCATATCCATTTCTGTTCTTACCCTGATTGTGGGGGCATTTGCCCTTAACGGATGGGCGTTAAACCAACAGGATGGAAAAGATGGCGTACTTGTTACGGTTAATGATGTTAATATCACAAGGGCCGAGGTTGATAAGAGAATCGCAGAGATGTTAGGGCCCAAGGCAAAGACGCTTCCTCCTGAGAAGTTAACAGAGATCCGACACCGGTTGGACCAGCGGGCCTTGGACAGTATGATTGCGGAGGCCCTGTTAACGGAGGAGGTTGAAAAGCAGAATGTCGTTATAAAGAATGAGGAGATCGATGAGGCCTTGACGCAACTGAAAGGATCCTTGCCTCCTGAAGTCAAGCTTGAGGAATATCTCAAGAGTATCGGTCTCACAGAAAAGGATTTGCGGGAGTCTGTAGGTAAAAATCTTAGGATTAAGAAGTTGGTAGAAGGGAAGGTCGCTGATATCGCTGTTCCCTCTGATAAAGAGATAGAGGCATTTTACGCGGATAATCCGGAAAAGTTTCAGATGCCGGAAAGCGTAGAGGTTAGACATATCCTGATAGCGGTCAAGCCGGATGACGATAAAGCAGCCAAGGCCCTGAAGCGGGAAAAGGCTGAAGAAGTTCGGAAGCAGTTAGTGGATAAGAAGGGAGAGAACTTCGAGACTATTGCGGCTGAGGTGTCTGACTGTCCGAGTAAATCAAAGGGTGGGATGTTAGGTGTATTTGGCCGTGGACAAACAGTACCCGCCTTTGAGGAAGCAGCTTTCAGCCAAAAGGTTGGTGAGATTGGGCCTGTTGTGGAAACGAGCTTCGGCTATCATGTCATTGAGGTCCTTGACCGCAAAGAGGCAAGGAAAGTTCCGCTTTCTGAAGTGAGCGAGCGTATATCGAATTATCTTGTTGCACAAAAGAAAGATAAGGCAGTCAAAGAGTATATAGAATCCCTCAAAGCTTCGGCCACCATCGTTTTTCACGACGAAAAATCCGGCGGCACGGATCCTGCGTAAGAGGTACACAACAGTGCTATTTTGAAATTAGGTCCCATATCATATAATTGGATCGGGTTCCCATTGAAATTGCGAAAGCGTTTCAATGGGGACCTTTTGTTTTATGGAGGTGTTCAGAGTTCATGATCCAGCTCAATTTCTGGGTAATTTGTTCCCACTATTCTTAATTCGTTGACTTCTACGGCATGTTTCTGTTAAGAATCTCGTGGTTTTAGTTGCAGGCAGTGGGCAATCAAGATCAATGAATACGCCTCCTCCTTTCAGCCTGAAGAGCGAAAATTGAGATGAGGTAAAAGCGTAGGACTTTAGCGCATGTTAGGAGAAAAGATGATGAATGGAGGGCTTAAGGCTTTAGAAGAGAGAGTGTTTGATCGTGATCTATGTGTGTCATGCGGGGCCTGTGTGTCGCTTTGCCCTTATCTGCGTTCCTGGCAGGGCCGGACAGTCAAACTTGACGAATGCGATCTTGGTGAGGGCCGCTGCTTTGATTACTGTCCCCGGGGCAAGGTGGATCTGGATGAGCTTCACCGAAAACTTTTCGGTAGTCCTTATAAGGAGATCGAAATAGGGAAAATCCGCAGCGTCTTGATGGCCCGGGCTCGTGATTCTATCTGGGCCGGCAAGGTCCAGAACGGCGGAGTGGTCTCTGCGCTGACCGATTTCGCCATCAAAGAGGGATTCATCGATGCCGCTGTTCTCACAGGGAGGGAGGTGAACTTGCTTCCTAAGGGACACATTGTTAGGAGTAGAGAGGATATCATGACCTGCGCCGGCTCTATCTACACGTCCGGTCCCACCCTGGAGGTCTTGAACAGGGGACCCTGGACCGGGGATGAGCGGATCGGTGTTGTGGGTCTCCCCTGCATGGTTCTCGCCTTGGCCAAGATGAGAACTTCTTCCTTAGATATGCGTACCCCCATTGATCGTGTGGATCTGGTCATCGGGCTGTTTTGCACCTGGGCACTTGACCATGAATCCTTTATGGCTTTCCTCCGGGAACGTTTTGGAGGCAGGCCCATTGGCAAAGTCGACATCACCCCTCCCCCGGAGAAACTAATGAAAATAACTGCTGGGGACGAATTGCACGATATACCTTTAGACGAGATCCGTAGCTTTATCCGTCCCGGCTGCCATGTTTGCCCTGACATGACATCTGAGTTTTCCGATATCTCTGTTGGGACAGTAGAAGGAGAGGAAGGGTGGAATACAGTGCTTGTCCGCACAGAGAGGGGCGAGGAACTTGTCAAACGGGCTGAGGTTCAAGGAGTGATCGAGTCGCGGCCCCTGCCCGTGGACAAACTGAGTCATCTCAAGGAGGCATCGCTCTTGAAAAAACGACGAGCCATCGATACCATTAACGATCGGGGGGAGCTTGAGGACGGATATCTTACCCTCTCTCCGGAGTTAATTCAGCAGATACAACCCGAATCCAAGGAGGCCTCGTGATGAGTATTATTGCCCAAGACACGCCCGGACAAACCGTCCTTCTAATGGGAAACGAGGCCATTGCACGCGGGGCCCTTGAGGCGGGCGTAAAGGTCTGTGCCGCCTACCCGGGAAATCCTTCGTCTGAAATCACCGGTTCACTCTCCAGAGTGGCGGATGAATTCGGGCTTCATGTGGAGTGGTCGGTCAATGAAAAAGTTGCCTTGGAAGTGGCAACGGCCGCTTCTTTTGCAGGTCTGAGGGGAGTCTGTGCCATGAAACAAAACGGCCTCAACGTGGCCTCTGACTTCCTGCTCAACCTCAATCTCACAGGATGTGAGGGCGGTCTTGTCCTAATAGTGGCAGATGATCCCGGGGCCCTTTCATCCAGCAACGAGGAGGACTCCCGTCCCTTTGCCAAATTAGGAGATCTCCCTCTTCTGGAGCCGGCAACATTTCAGGAGGCCAAGGCGATGACCAAATGGGCCTTCGATCTATCCGAAGACCTGGGTCTCCCTGTCCTGGTCCGGACCGTCACCCGCGTATCCCATGCCCGGGGGAATGTCCTTCTCGACGAACTCCCTCGCGTGACGAAAAAGCCCCAGTTCGATACATCAAGACCCCGAATCGCCCTGCCCGTGGTGGCCAATCACAAGCTCCTCCGAGAGAAGCTTGGACGTGCTGGCCAGGTGTTCGAGACCTCCCCCTTTAATTTTTTTCGCGGACCTGAAAAGCCCGAGCTTCTGATCATTACCTGTGGGAGCGGCTGGATGTACAGCCTCGAGGCGGTGGCAAATCTGGACCTGAACGAAAGAGTGGGTATCCTCAAGTTGGGTACAACCTGGCCGTTGCCTGAGCGGATGGTGCTTAATCACCTCAGTAAAGCAGGCCAAGTCCTCTTTATAGAGGAGGTGAACCCCTTTTTGGAGGATAATGTAAAAGAGCTTTTTGCCCAGCATTGCGTTGATCTGGGTCTCAAGCGCTTTTTAGGAAAGGCCAACGGCACCCTTCCGGACATCGGTGAGCTTAACCCGGATATTGTTATCTCAACATTGCAGGATCTCCTGCAGGTATTTTATGAGCCGCAACCTGCTGAATATGCCCTCCGTGCCAGGGAGATTTCAGGCCAGCTTGTACCGGAACGGCCACTCGGCTTCTGCGCCGGATGTCCTCACCGGGCGACCTACTGGGCGATCAAGAATGCCCTGGCCTTAGATGGCCGGAACGGTTTCGTGGCGGGGGATATCGGCTGCTATTCGCTTGGCATAGGCCCATCAGGATTTAGCCAGATGAAAACCCTTCACGCCATGGGCTCAGGCACAGGTCTTGCCGGGGGATTCGGCCAGCTCAACGCCTTTGGCCTTGATCAGCCGGTAATCGCAGTCTCCGGTGACTCGACCTTTTACCATGCGGTCATGCCTGCCCTTGCCAATGCCAGCTATAACAAATCAAATCTACTGCTCTTACTTTTAGACAACAGCGCCACAGCCATGACCGGCTTTCAGCCCCACCCGGGGACGGGCAAAACCGCCACCGGGCATGAGGCGCCTATCCTGGATCTCGAGGTCATATGCAAGGCCTTGGGGGCCCAGGTAGAGGTGGGAGATCCCTTTGAGGTGGAGGCTACTACTGAGACTCTCCTTAGACTGCTTCAGGACGTAGATGGGGTTAAGGTCTTGATTCTCAGGCGTGAATGCGCCCTGGTTCGTGGCCGAACTCAAAAAAAATTGTTCAACATGGAAGTGGATCAGGATCTCTGTCTCGGGGAAAGATGTGGCTGCAACCGACTCTGCACCCGGGTCTTTAAGTGCCCCGGTCTGATATGGGACACGATTGCCGGGAGAGCCCAAATTGATGAGGCCATCTGCACCGGATGCGGGGTCTGCGCCGAGATTTGCCCCTCTTCGGCAATCCGAAAGGAGGTGGTTTAAGTGGATTTCCAAAAAGACCCTTTCAACGTAATTATCGGTGGAGTCGGCGGACAGGGGAACGTTATAGCCTCTCAGGTATTGGGGCGGATACTTCTTCAAAAGGGGTACATCATAACCATTGGGGAGACCTATGGGGCCTCCCAGCGAGGGGGAGCAGTGATGAGTCACCTTCGGATTTCTGCCAAAGACCAGTTCTCGCCCCTGATCCCTGAAGGGCAATGCGACCTGCTTATGGCCTTGGAACCTGTGGAGGGGCTCAGAATATTGGGGCAATACGGCAACCCATCGGTGGTTTCTCTTATCAACACTCGGCCCATCCATCCCATTGAGATAATATCAGGCCAGACGCCCTACCCGGATGTGCAGGAAGTCCTTCGCAGGATTGGGGAACTGAGCAAAGGGGTTTGGGAACTTAACGCAACCGAGATCGCCTTAGAGATGGGTGACCCCATATTTTCCAACATGGTAATGTTGGGCGCGCTTTCCACCTTTGAAATATTGCAGATCGACCGTCAGGGGTTTGAGCAGGCCATCGGGGGGCTCCTTTCCTCTGGTCGGTTGGCTCAGAATTTAGAGGCCTTTGACAGGGGTAAGATTGCGGTACAGAAGGTTTAGCAAAAAAGTGACTGACAAATATCTCTGCATCCACGGGCATTTCTATCAACCACCCCGTGAGAATCCATGGCTGAATGCGATAGAATACCAGGCATCGGCATCTCCTTACCACGACTGGAATGAACGCATCACCCGCGAATGTTACGGACCCAATACGCGTGCCCGGCTGCACGGTGAGCATAGGCATATCCTGAAACTGATCAACAATTATGAATATATGAGCTTTGATTTCGGGCCGACCCTTCTCTCGTGGTTGGAGAAGGCGCATCCATGGATATATGGTCAGATCTTAGATGCTGACCGGTTGAGCCGGGAGCGTTTTAAGGGGCATGGAAATGCCTTGGCCCAGGTGTACAACCATATTATCATGCCCCTCGCTACCAGGAGGGACAAACTGACGCAGATCCGGTGGGGCCTTGCCGATTTCAGACACCGCTTTGGACGTCCTGCAGAAGGGATGTGGCTGAGTGAGACGGCAGTGGATACGGAGACTTTGATCCTGATGGCGGAAGAGGGCGTAAAGTTCACCATCTTAGCCCCGACACAGGCCCAATCCGTTCGTCCCTTAATAGGATCTGCCAAGGACAAATCGTGGCAGGATGTAACAGGAGGGCGGATCAACCCTACCCGGTCTTACCGGGTATTATTAGGCAGGGGGGGCAGGCCTTTTATTGACGTCTTTTTTTACGACGGCCCGGTTTCAAGGGCCGTGGCTTATGAAAAGCTCTTAGCATCGGGCGAAGATCTCCTTGCTCGCATTGAAGAGGCATTCGGGACGTATAATGATGGAACGGAGTTGGTCAGTTTAGCCACTGACGGGGAGTCCTACGGTCATCATTTCAAATTCGGTGATCTTGCCCTGTCCTGGCTTTTCCATCACTTAGAACAGGGAGGAGAGATCGAACTTACAAACTACGCGCTATTTCTTGAAAATTTTCCTCCGCAGGATGAGGTAAGGATTGTCGAAAACAGCTCCTGGAGTTGCGCTCATGGTGTGGAGAGGTGGCGCGCAGACTGCGGGTGTAGTGTCAGCCAGACCCCGGAATGGAATCAGGCATGGCGGGCCCCCTTGAGGGAAGGTCTTGACTGGTTGGCCGACGAGCTGAGAGGCGTTTTTGAGGAAAGGGGAGGGCGGCTTTTAAAGGACCTCTGGAAGGCCAGGGATGAATACATTACTCTCTTTCTCAATTCCACGGCTCAAGGGCGGGAGTGTTTCATCCAACGCCATGGCGCAGGATCCCTTGGATCTGAAGAACGGATCGAGGCATTTCTGCTCTTAGAAGTTCAGCGGATGGCCCTTTACATGTTTACCAGTTGCGGCTGGTTCTTTGACGATATTTCCGGTCTTGAGCCTGTACAGGTGCTCAAGTATGCTGCCAGGGCAGTAGAACTGGCGCAGCCATGGGCGGACAAGAATCTGGAAGCAGGGCTTATTGAATATCTTTCCAGAGCCAGGAGTAATGATCCTGGTTACCGGAACGGAAAGCACGTATATGATACCCAGGTCAGGCCGACCCGGATCGACCCCTCCCGTCAAATTGCCCACTATGCCCTTGCCGGTCTGGCCGAGGGTGTTTCCCGGACAGGGGGCCTTTTTTCCGAAACGGTTCGTCCTCTATCTGAGCTGCGTTTGACAGGAGGAAAGGCACAGTCCATATTGGGTCAGGCAGAGGTGATAGAGACCGGGACAGGCCGAAAGTTTATGAAGGTATACTTGGCTTTGCGAGGAGAAATCGGAAAATTGACCTGCCTTGTGGGAAAAGGAGTCGAAGGGTTTGATCTTGAAAAAACAGCCGATGAGATACGACAGACTCTGACAGTGTCTCTAAAAAAGGCAGAGGATATTTTTTCTACTTATGTGGCCTGGGTCAGGAGATACGGAACTGAGGATCTCATCCCGGACACACTCAAAATCTTTATGGAAGGCCTGGCCTTGAGTCTTAATCGTCTGGATAAAGATTATATCCGTAACCATGATGCCCTTTTTGAGGATGTTTTTTCTTTCCGTGGGGAGACACGGGAACCGGTCCCTGAAATCCCGGAGGACGTTTTGCCCATCTTGTTAGAGGATGAACTGGACAGGCTTTTTTCTCCGGACGAAGAGAAACTACCGGCAGAATGGACGAGGCTCAATGATCTGACTGCTCAGGCGAAATCTCTGAAAATGGTCTTGAATGACCAGAGGATCAGAGAGAAGTCTCAGGATTATCTTGTCCGGGAGATGAACCGCGTGGCCTCGGCTCCTGACCGGATTTTGATTAAGAACGTTATTAAATTCTTAAACCTGGCGGATGATCTGAACCTGAAGCCGGATCTGTGGGAGTGCCAGAATATGTTTTACGAGCTCTATAAGAATCCAGACTTTACGCAAGGTCTTGATCCTCATATTTCCAGACTATTCAATGAATTAGGAAGGCGTCTGGGCTTCTCGGCCGGGGAGGGATCAGAGGCTTGATAGAAGAGTTTCAAACCTCTGAACCCTAAACCTCTACACCTGTGATGCAAAGCTCTCCTCAGCAATCTCCATGACCGACATGTCTTTGCTCTTTATTCCTCTCGCTGCGGCTTCCACTTCAGGAAGGACGTTTTTGATGAAGTATTTTGCACTAAAGATCTTGCCCGAGTAGAACGAGGCGTCTTTACTCTCCTTGATAAATGCTTCCCACTTGTCCCGGTCGGATGGATCCGTGCCCTTTTCCTTACTTAAGGCGTCGAGCTTCTCCCTTGCGATACCGGCCTCCCAAAGCAGGAGCCACCCCGCTACTACTTTCCCCATCATCATCAGGAACGGATATGCATTATTTACTGGAAGCAGAAAATTTCCTTCACCGGCGCATTGGGCAAAAAAGAACCCGGTGTCGCCTAAGACGCTGACCGCATTCTGGACATCGGTTGCAAGATCATTTAGATCGGGGATGTCCCTGTACTTGGCAATGGTTGCGTTCATCTCCCCTATCAGGTGCATGAAATAGGCTCCGTTTTTCTGGGCAAGCTTGCGACCCACGAGATCGAGGGCCTGTATGCCGTTGGCGCCTTCATAGATGGATGCAATCTTCTCATCTCGCATGAACTGCTCCACAGGATACTCTGCGCAGTAACCGTATCCTCCATATACCTGGATCGCGGTCTCGGTTACCCTGAAGCCAATATCTGAGTTGTAAGCCTTGCATATGGGGGTGAGCACTTCAAGGAGTCCTTTCCATTTCTCTTTTTTGGTAACGTCCTCTTCAGTCGCGGCCCTGTCCCCGCAAAGGGCAGTATAATAGATGAGCGCCCGCATGCTTTCCACATTGGACTTCATCCAGAGGAGCATCCGCCTCACATCGGGATGTTTTATAATAGGTACCCGCGGGGCTTTCGGGTTTTTGAAATCGGTGATGGCTGACCCCTGCACCCTCTCCTTTGCATACTGGAGCGCGTGAAGATATGCTATGGACGCGCTTGACACCCCCTGCATCCCCACACCGATGCGCGCCTCGTTCATCATCTGGAACATAATCTTCATGCCCTGACGCTCTTCCCCCAATAGCTCTGCATAGCAGTCGCCATTATCTCCGAAGTTCAATAGACAGGTGGCACTACCATGTATCCCCATTTTCTCTTCGATCTTGGCCACCTCATAGTCGTTGCGGCTCCCTACGCTACCGTCATCGTTGACCAAATACTTGGGCACAAGGAATATGGATATCCCTTTAGTCCCTGGAGGATCTCCTTCTATGCGCGCAAGGAGAGGATGTATGATATTTTCGGTGAGATCATGGTCTCCCGAGGAGATGAATATCTTTGTCCCCTGTATCCTGTAGGTGCCATCCGGTTGACGCACGGCTTTCGTACTTGAATTACCCACATCAGTTCCCGCGTTTGGCTCGGTGAGACACATGGTGCCCCCCCACTCACCGGCCACCATTTTTTCGAGATATTTCCTCTTCTGCCCGTCTGTTCCATAGGTCTCAATGAGGCGAGCAGCGCCTTCACTGAGCCCGGGATATGCAAAAAAGGCGAAATTATGGATAAACCAGTCCTTTGCTGCTGTGGACACCACATGAGGCAGACCTTGTCCCCCCGCCTCAGGCGAGTAACCCATGGCCCCCCAGCCCCCCTCGCAATAGAGCTTGTAGCATCTGCGAAAGGCCTTTGGAACATACACCTGCCCGTTTTCGAGCCTGCAACCCTCCCTGTCTCCTTCAACGAGTGTCGGGAATATCTCATTTACGGCGAACTTCCGGGCCTCGGTCAGGATCATGTCGAGCATATCCTTTGAAAACTCGGCAAACATCGGTCTTTCAAATAGTTTTTCCACCTCAAGCATCTCGTAGAGCACAAATTGCTGGTCTCGTTCATCCAAAATCAGGTTAGCCATAGTCAGCCTCCTCGTTTGGTAATTGATTTAACTTAAGTGTGAAATTTCACTTTTCGATTTTTGTATCATACGAAAAAGGGCCCGTCACTGTCAACGGGATAGCAACCCTGAATCATTATTCTTTAGGCTGGACCAAAAAAGCTTGACAAAATGAGTGACGTTTACTAACTCATAAAAACAGTACAATTTGGAACTAAATCGCATGCTGGGTAAGGATTCCTAACCTTATCATCATAGGCATTTTTGAATAGTTGTTTTAAACTCCGCGGGTTGGGGAAGGGTAGTTTCAGAAAAGAGGGAAATCGATGTCTGAGGACTTGGTATTGGTTAAAAAAGAGGATAAGGCTTGTACCGTGCTGATGAACCGGCCCCGGATCATGAACGCCCTCAATGCAGAGATCGTCGAGGAACTGACAAAGACCCTTGAACAGATCTCCAGGGATGAGGAGATCCGTGTGGTCGTCCTTGAGGGAGCAGGAGACAATTTCTCATCCGGCGCCGATGTTTCCCTCTTCACCGACAATCTTTCGGCCCCGGAATGGTTGGCTGGCATGAAGAATTTTGGAAAACTTGTACGTCTGATGAGAGAGATGCCTCAGCCGCTTGTCACAAAGGTCAGAGGAGCAGCCTTTGGCGGAGGGAGCAGCCTTGCACTGGCAGGAGACTTTGTTCTGGCCGCCCGGAATGCAAAATTCTGCCTGAACTTCGTACATATCGGTGCCGTCCTTGATGGCGGGGCAACATTCTTCCTTCCCCGACTCGTAGGCCTCGTGAAGGCCAGGGAGATCGCTCTTTTAGGAGAATTCATAGACGGAAAAAAGGCTGAGACCATTGGCCTGATATACAAATCAGTGCCGGATGAAGACCTGGACCGGGAAGTGAATTCACTGACCGGAACCCTTGTGGCGAAACCTCCCGCGTCCCTCTCCTTGATCAAGGAGTCTCTTGAAGGCAGCCTGGACATGTCCTTGAAAGAGGCCCTTGCGTGGGAGGCCGCACACCAATCGGTGATGCTCCAGAGTACTGAACACAAAAAGATGGTGAATCTGTTTCTGAAATCGCGAGGGAAATGACTTATGGCGGAAGCAAAATCCTGGCCTCCGGGTCGTATAAAGATTGCTGATGCCTTGAGGGTATTACTTGAGAAAAAGGACTTCGGCGCCATAACCACGGCGGAGATCGCTAAAACCGCCGGGGTTACTGAAGCGCTTATCTATAAGTACTTTAAGGACAAGAGGGACCTTTTATACCAGCTTCTCAGTGAGTATCTTAAACATTATGATGTCCAGTTTGAACGGGATTTGAAGGGCATTGAGGGGGCCTTGAACAAGTTGAGAAAACTGATCTGGTCGCACATCAACGTTTATGCGACCGACAGAGTTTTTGCCAAGATCCTCCTCTTGGATGTCCGGAGTTTTTCTGACTACTACACCAGTGAGACATACAAGCTGGTCAGAAAATACACCGAGATCCTGCTGAAAATTATCGAGGAGGGGATACAGGCAAAGGAAATCAGGGATGATATTCCGCCTGTTCTTTTGAGGCAGGCTATCCTCGGGTCGATCGAAAATGTGTGTCTTACCAGAGTGGTCTTCGGCCGAAAGATATCCCCTGATGATCTGACAGAGAAGCTATATGAATTTGTTTTTAAAGGGATTGAACAGAAAGCTGTCAACGACTCAACTACTTAACAACTTAACGAGGTCTGTCACAGGGAGATTTGCAGCATGGGAAAATGGATGGACGGTTATCTTGAGAAGCTTGTCAAGGTTCGCGAAGAGAACGTCGCTGCCGGCGGCGAAAAGCGGGTTGAGCTTCAGCACAAATTGGGGAAGCTGACTGCGAGAGAGAGGATTGATCTGTTGGCCGATCCCGGAACATTCGAGGAACTTGGCTCTGTTGTAAGGGAGTTCAAGCTTCCTGCGGATGGAGGGGGTAGACCCAGCCCGGCTGATGGTGTCGTGATGGGCCTGGCTAAAGTGAAGGGAAGACAGGTCATGGTATACTCCCTTGACTTTACCGTAATGTCCGGCGCCATTGGAGACCAGGGAGTGTGGAAGATCGCCGAACTGATCCGGATGGCGGGACAGGAGCAGGTCCCCATCATCGGTATCTTTGACTCGGCCGGCTCCAGACTTGATTTCAGGAATGGTTTTGTCGGGTTGCATGGTATGGGCTCCCTGGTCAGGGACTATTGCCTCTATTCCGGGGTGATTCCCCGGATAGCCCTCGTCCTGGGGCCCTGCACAGGACCGTTGGCCCAGGTTCCCGTTCTGTCCGATTTCCTGATCATGAACGCGAATACCGGGTTCTTGTGGATGGGAGGAGAGATTGAATCGGATGACGCGGGCTCTGCCGAGTTCCACATGGAAAAGAGCGGCCAATGCGATCTGGTGGCGGAAAGCGACCAGGAGGCCATCAACATGGCTAAGGAGATTCTTCAATTCATGCCCCAGAACTGCTGGGAAAGACCCGAGGCGTTGGAGACCGGGGATGATCCGGAAAGGGGGGAGGAGGCCCTGCTGGATATTATGCCCGAAAATCCCAAGTTTACCTATGACATGCACGAGGTCATCGACCTGATCGTGGATAGCGGGGAGTTTTTTGAGATACAGGAGGACTTCGCTCCCAACATGATCGTAGGTTTTGCCCGGTTTGACGGTTTGGTTGCAGGCATCGCCGCCAGCAACCCGGACGAGATGAGCGGCATCATGGAGCCCGATTCCTCGGACAAGTACGACCGGTTCCTTATGTTTTTAGACGCGTTCAACATCCCCCTTGTGACCATTTCCGACACCACCGCGTTTCCCCCTGGGGACAAATGGGAACGGATGGGGGTCATCAGACACGGGGCCAAGAACCTGCACGGGTACTCACACCTGACCAATCCCAAGGTGAGCATCGTACTGAGACGATCATACGGCGGGTCTAATATTGTTATGGGCTGCAGCAAGATGGGACCCGACTTTATTTACGCCTGGCCCACCACCGAATTCGCACCCACAGGACCGGAGATGATTGTTCCAGCGGTGTTCCACAAGCAGTTAGCCAAGGCAAAGGAGGATGGCAATTACGATGATGTCTACAACTTCTTCCTGAATATCCTGAAGAAGGAGTTCAGCGTCATGACCTTTGGCAAGCTCTACACAACCTGGTACACGGTCAATGAGGTGATCGACCCGAGAGAGACCCGTTCCAGGATTGTCAAGGCCCTTCACGCAACGCTGAACAAGAGGGAAAAGATGCCGGAGAAGAGGCGTTATATCAAACCTGCTTAGGAGACTGTCCGAGAATGGAGGTAATGCAATAATGGGCAAGAGAATGGAAGAGGCCGTTAAGAGATATCATGAGATCCAGGAGAAAAACCTCCAGGGCGGAGGCGCCAAGCATATGGAAAGACAGCATAAGCGTGGCAAGCTCTCGGCCCGTGAGAGGATTGAGGCCCTGATTGACTCTGGGACCTTTAAGGAATTAGGCTCCTCCGTAGGCACCACCAGCATGCGTATTGACGGGCAGATACCGGAGGCCCCCTGCGACGGTGCAGTGGTCGGCACGGCCAAGGTCAACGGCCGTATGATCATGGTTCACGCGAGCGACTTTACGGTCTTGGGCGGATCTGTAGGAGCTCAGCATATGCTAAAATTTTCCAGGCCGCTCGAAATGGCCGCCATGTGGAGGATCCCCTATGTAATCCTTCTTGACTCCTCAGGGGGCAGGCTCGGGTACAGGGACGTCCCCATGGCCGGCATAGAATGGCAGTTCAGGATACAGTCCGTGTATTCCGGCGTTATTCCTCAGATCACCGTGCTCATGGGTCCCTGTATTGCCGGAGGGGCATATATTCCGGCCCTTTGCGACTTCCTGATCATCAGCAGAAACTCCGGCAACATGTGGCTGGGAGGCCCCAGGCAGACCCAGGCTGCCACATCCGAAGTCATTGATAAGAACGTTGGGGGCGCGGATTATCACATGCAGCTCAGTGGAAGCTGTGACCTTGTGGGGGATACGGATGAGGAATCAATCCATCAATGCAGACGACTGCTCAGCTACCTCCCCCAGAGTTTCAGGGAAGCCCCTCCCCGTTGGGCACGGACCGACGATCCTGACCGGGAAGTGGAAGCCTTGGCCGATCTTGTTCCCGACAAGTATGACAAGACCTACGACATGCATGATGTCATCGGGCATATCGTGGATGACGGAGAATACTTTGAGATCAAGGATGAGTATGCCAAGAATCTGATCACCTGTTTTTGCCGGTTTAACGGACAGGTTGTGGGACTGGTGGCCAATAATCCCCTCTATCCGGGCAGCATCCTGAACCCGGATTCCTGTGACAAATATTACCGATTTCTGCAGGCCCTTGATGCCTATAATATCCCCCTGGTGAATCTGGTGGATACCCCCCCAGTGGTGCCCGGAGAGTCAGATGAGGCAAGGGGTCTGATCAGACATGTGGGCAAGATCTCCGACGTCTACGCCACTGCCACGGTGCCCAAGATAAGCGTGGTCCTGCGGGAGGCCTATGCCGACGCAGGGAGCATGATTATGGGAGGTCTCAAAAGCATGGGCGCCGATCTTGTCTATGCCTGGCCCATAGCCCGGTTTGCGGTTGAGGCCTCTCAATTAGATTACCGGCAGGCTTACGGGAAAGGGATCGAGGAAGACGCCTACGAGTCCTACCTGGGGAGGTCCAGGGAAAAGGTGGATGCCTTTGAAGTGGGTCGCACATGGACCTCTCAGATTGTAGATGAAATCATCCTCCCCAAAGATACACGCAAAAAGATCATCGAGGCCCTGGAGATAACAGAGAACAAGGAAGAGGAGCTCCCCAAAAGGGCAAAAAATCATAGTACGTCACCGATATAGGGATTGTTAATATTCAATTATCAAAGGGGGATAAGATGCGTGCAAAGACTGTTATAACCTGTGCTCTGACAGGGCTGCTTACTGATCCGGCGATCCATAATGTGCCTGTCACGCCTGAGGAGATGGCTGACCATGCGGAACAGGCATTTAATGCCGGCGCCACTATTGTCCACTGTCATTTCAGGAACCAGGGAGAAGGGATGGGACACTTGCCCACATGGGATCTTGATACGGTGGGAGATATCCTTGAGGCCATAAAAGACCGTGTGCCGGAAATCATCATATGCATGAGCACGGGAGTGGTAGGTCCTGACATCTCAGGTCCCGTGGCCTGTCTTGAAAAATTTAAACCTGAAATGGCTGCATGCAATGCCGGTTCGCTAAACTATCTCAAAATGAGGAGCGATGGGTCATGGGCGTGGCCCCCGACGCTCTTTGACAATCCGGTGGAAAAGGTCAAACAGTTTCTTGACGTCATGACGGCTAACGGGGTCGTGCCAGAGTTTGAGTGTTTTGACTCCGGGATTGTGCGGAGCGTCGGTCTTTTCAAGCGGAACGGGATGTTTGAAGGAGACCCCCATATCTCCTGCGTGATGGGTGTCGCAAGCGGCATGCCCGCTAAACCCGAGTGGCTCCCGCTCCTTGTTGAGGAGATGATCGATGGCACCCATTATCAGGTTATCGCCGTGGGACGGAAAGAGATATGGGATCTTCACCGCAAATGCGTGGAACTCGGAGGGAATGTAAGGACCGGTCTTGAGGACACCTTTTATCTGCCTAATAGTGAAAAGGCCAAGAACAACGGAGAGCTTGTGGAGGCCTTAGCAGATATAGTTCGTGAAGTGGGGCGGGAGATTGCGGGCCCGGCTGAAGCCCGCGAGATTCTTGGCCTGCGCTCTGCGTGAGTAATTCCTGCTGGATCCACATGACACACGATTGAGAATAAGAAGAGGAGAAGAAGAAATAAATGGACGCATCCGACAATAGCACTAAAAAGCTTGAGGTGAGAGCCCCCATGTCCGGCGTGTTTTACATGAGACCGTCTCCGGACCAGCCGCCATATGTGGCAGTGGGGGATACGGTCAAAAAGAAACAGGTGCTGGCACTTTTGGAGACAATGAAGGTATTCCAGAAGGTCAAGTCCCCGGCCAACGGCAAGATCGTAGAGATAATTGCCGAGGATGAGACCCCTCTGAAGGATAATGATCTCATGTTTGTTTTAGAGAAAGGGTAAGCGTTAAGTGGTTCGGGATTGTATCGGCTTAGGTTTTTGGTCAACCCTGAATCCCGCTTTAAGCGGGAAACCTTTGAACCCGTGAACGGTTACCATAAGGTTAAATCATGTTCTCAAAAATACTCGTTGCAAACAGGGGTGAAATTGCACTCCGGGTTATTCGGGCCTGCAGGGAATTAGAGATCAAGACAGTCGCGGTCTATTCAGAGGCAGATGAGGCATCTCTTCATCTCTCACTTGCTGATGAAAGCATATGCATAGGCCCGCCAATCAGCGGAAAAAGTTACCTGAATATAGGGAATATTTTGAAGGCCGCAAGAGAGACTGGATCTGACGCTGTTCATCCCGGATACGGATACTTGGCGGAAAGCGAGGAATTTGCCAGGGCGTGTGAAGACTCTGGCTTGGTCTTTATCGGTCCCACACCTGAAAACCTGCAATTGGCAGGTGACAAGATCACGGCTAAGAACATAATGAAGGAGGTGGGTGTCCGTGTTATTCCGAGCAGTTCCGGTGGGGTAACTGACGTTGAGGAAGCCGTTGGACTGTCCAGGGAGATCGGTTATCCCGTTATGGTCAAGGCTTCAGGGGGAGGCGGAGGGCGGGGCATCAGGATTTGCGAGGATCAAGATATTCTCCTCGAAGAATTCCCCGTGGCAAAGATGGAGGCTCGCGCCTCCTTCGGAAGAGATGAACTATATATCGAAAAATTTATTGTGGATCCGAGGCATATAGAATTCCAGATCTTAGCGGACAGTTCCGGCAAGGTTGTTCATTTAGGTGAGCGGGAGTGCACTATTCAAAGACGATTCCAGAAGCTTATCGAAGAATCGCCATCTCCCGCGCTATCGGCCCAAATGAGGGAGACCATGGGAAACGCAGCCGTGGCTGCGGCAAGGGCAGTGAACTACTTCAATGCGGGCACTGTGGAGTTTCTGGTAGATGGAAGCAACAATTTCTATTTCATGGAGATCAACGCCCGGATACAGGTTGAACACCCGGTCACGGAAATGACAACCGGTATAGATCTGATAAAAGAACAGATACGGCTGGCATCGGGTGAAAATCTTGAATATTGTTTCGATGATCTCAACAAGAGAGGCTGGGCCATTGAATGCCGGATTAATGCGGAAGATCCGGACAGAAATTTCGCTCCATCGCCCGGGACAATAGAAGAATATCATCCCCCCGGAGGTTTTGGCGTCAGGTTAGACACACATCTCTACCAGGGCTACGAACTCCCCATATTCTATGACTCCCTGATCGCCAAACTCATTTCCTACGACCTGACAAGGAACGGGGCCATTCGCATTATGAGGAGGGCCCTTGAAGAATTCAAGATAGAACCGGTTAAAACCACCATTCCGCTTTATCTCAAGGTCATGGATGATTCTCAGTTCCGGGCGGGCGATTTCAATACGGATTTTATAAGCAGGTTCTTGCCGGACGAGGATGAAGAAGAAGATGACGAATATTGATGGTGTATGACATAGGAGGACCCTGATGAACTTCGAGCTTACAGAAGAACAGAGGATGTTGAAAGAGACGGTTGCTAAGTTCGTGGAGAAGGATATTATTCCTCTTGCTGGGGAGATAGATGAAGAGGAGAGGTTCCCCGAAGAAAACTTTAAGGCGATGGCCGAAATGGGTCTATTCGGGATGCCGATCCCCGAAGAGTATGGTGGAAGCGGCACAGATTTTTTTTCCTGCGTTCTTGTAATGGAAGAAATAATGAGGGGATGCGTTTCAACCGGTAACACATATGGGGCCCACGCGATTCTCTGTACCGAGAATATTTACAGAAATGGTAATGAGGCTCAGAGACGCAAGTACCTGCCCGACCTCATCCAGGGAAAGAAGGTAGGAGCCCTGGCCATCACCGAACCAGAGGCCGGGTCTGACGCGCTCTCCCTCAGGACCCGGGCAGAAAGAAAAGGGGACAGGTATATCCTAAACGGCACCAAGATGTTTATTACGAACGGGCCCTTAGCCGACGTGGTAGTCGTATATGCCAAGACCGATCCTGAGGCCGGTCAGAACGGGATATCCGCCTTTATTGTGGAGAAGGGATTCCCCGGGTTTTCTACAGGAAAGACCCTGAAAAAGATGGGTGTGCGGGGTTCTCCTACGGGTGAGTTGATCTTTGAAGATTGTGAAGTCCCGGCAGAAAATCTCTTGGGAGAAGAGAACAAAGGGGTCAGGGTCCTGATGAGCGGTCTTGACCGGGAGAGGATCATTTATTCCATCGCCCCCATCGGAGTGGCCCAGGGGGCCTTTGATCTGGCATTCAAGTACGCCTCGGAGCGGGTTCAGTTCGGGGCGCCCATCGTCAGCTTCCAGATGATTCAGGATATGTTAGCGGATATGGCGACCAGGATTCAGGCAGGGAGGATTCTGGCCTACTGGGCCGCATCAATGGCCGACTCCGGAAAAAGGGTCAGGCTTGAGGCATCCTATGCAAAGCTTTTCTGCGCGGAAGTAGGTGTGGAGGCCGTGGGAAAGGCCGTGCAGATCTTTGGGGGATATGGGTTTATCAGAGAGTTCCCCATTGAGAGGATGTACCGTGATGTAAAAGGGATCGAATTCGGTGCAGGCACCAACCAGATCCAGAAACTTATTATCATTGGGGAACTCATGAAGAAGTTACGGAGTAGATAAGTGCCTAAAGTGAGCTAAAATGCCTAAAATTGGAGTTAGCGCTTAAAGGTTGACCGGTTAAAGTTATTTCCAAAAACCGTGTAGAAAAGGGAGTTCAACATTTAGGGATACCTGAAAATTCGAAACGTTTTTCGGGAATCAAAATCCAAAGATGATCCTTTTGGTCTTTATAACTTCTTTTCAAACGCCAAAGGCTTAGATATTAAGGAATTTCCATAATTTCAGTTCACTTGAGGTACTTAGAAGGGAGGAAGCCTATGGAAGAGAGAATCTGGCACAAAGCCTATGCCGAAGGAGTCCCGCCCAGCGTTGATTACGAAGAAGTCACCTTGCCGGAAGCGCTGGAAAGGACAGCAAAGAGGTTCCCTGATACGGTTGCCCTAATCATGATGGGTAAGAAGATCACCTACAGGGAACTCGATGAACTGGTAAATCGTTTTGCCGGGGCCTTGGCTGATCTTGGCATCAGGAAAGGGGACAAGGTCTCACTCTTGCTTCCCAATATGCCACAGGTAGTGATTGCCTCCTATGCCGTATTCCGTCTGGGCGCAGTGGTGGTCATGAACAATCCCCTCTATACAGAGAGTGAATTAGAGCACCAGTTGAACGACTCTGACTCCAAGATGGCCATAAGTCTTGATCTCTTAGTACCGAGAATGCTCAAATTAAAAGAAAAGACCGGGATCGAGACCATAATTGCCTGTCATATCCGTGACTATCTCCCATTCCCAAAGAAGCAGCTATTCCCCGTTGTAAAGAAAAAGATGCATAGAAAGAGCGACCCCAACGAGGGTGTTCATGATTTTATGGACCTCATCAACAAGTATCCCCCCACCGCCCCGAAGGCAGAGGTTCTATTCGACGACCTGGCCGCTCTTCTCTATACCGGGGGCACAACAGGTGTATCCAAAGGGGTGATGCTTACCCACAGAAACTGCAGTATCTGTGTTCAGCAGCTAAAGGCGTGGATACACGATGCAGAGGATGGTAAGGACAGCATGTTGGGCACTTTTCCGGTCTTTCACATCGCAGGATTCACGACCGGTATGAATACCTCCATCTTCAGAGGCCTGACATTCATTCTGATCCCGCGTCCAGAACCCGGAATTGTCCTCGAAATGACTCGAAAGTACAGGCCCGACTGGTTCCCCTGCGTACCGACCATCTTTGTGGGTGTCCTCAACCATCCTGACTTCCCCAAGACCGATTTTTCTTTTGTAAAGGGATGCCTTTCAGGCGCTGCCCCCCTGGCAGTGGAGACCGTCCGCCAGTGGGATGAGGCAGTAGGGGTGGGTATCGTGGAGTGTTACGGCCTCACGGAGACCGCCGTTCTCACCCATGCCAACCCGTGGGGGGGAAAGACCAAGGTGGGAAGTGTGGGTGTCCCGGTTCCGGATACGGACTGCCGTATTGTGGACGTGGAGACCGGCACAAAGGATCTTCCTCTCGGGGAATCGGGTGAGATCCTCATCAAGGGTCCCCAGGTCACAGAAGGGTATTACAAGAATCCCGAGGAGACGGAAAATGCCATCCGGGACGGGTGGCTGTACACCGGGGATATCGGTTATATGGATGATGAGGGATATCTTTTTATCGTAGACCGGAAAAAGGACATGATTATTGCGGGTGGCTACAATATCTATCCGAGGGATATTGATGAGGTGCTTTACGAGCATCCCAGGATACAGGAAGCCTGCGCAGTGGGTATACCTGATAGCTATCGTGGCGAGACGGTTAAGGCGTTTATTGTCCCGAGAGTGGGGGAGACCCTTTCTGAAGAGGAGGTGATCGCATTTTGCAAGAAAAAGCTGGCTGCTTATAAGGTGCCCAAAATGGTAGAGTTCATGGATGAACTCCCCAAAAGCACTGTAGGTAAGGTCCTGCGGAGAGAACTGCGGGAAATGGAGATCGAGAGGGCCAAAAAGGAAGAGGGATAGGAGATGTTATGGAAAAGTATGACGCAGTAGTGATCGGTGCGGGTAACGGGGGTCTTACCGCATCGGCGGGCTTAGCACGGAAAGGCCTCAATGTCCTGTTGTTGGAACGGCACAATATTCCGGGAGGTTGCGCCACCAGCTTCTGTAGAGGTCGGTTTGAGTTTGAGGTTGCGCTTCACCAGCTCAGCGGAATGGGAACGCCTGAAAAACCAGGACCCCTCAGGATGTCCCTGGGCAGCCTCGGGGTACTTGATGACCTGGAATTTGTGGAAATGTCAGACCTCTTCAGTGTATGGCTGCCCGATGGCTTCAGACTGGCACTCAAGGCAGACAGAAACCAGGTTATTTCCGTGCTTGAGGAAAAATTCCCTCACCAGAAAGAGGCCATTAACAGGTTCTTTGATCTGGCCTATAAATATGCCAACGAGATGTTAGCCGCTTTTTTTTTCAAAGACCCTTCTCCTTCCCGTGAGAAATATCCGGCTCTTTATAAGTACGCTTTCAAGCCCGCCAGTGAGGTGATGGATGATATTTTCTCCGATCCACTGTTGAAGAACCTCCTGTCCGTTTACTGGGGGTATCTGGGGTTACCGCCTAACCGTTTATCCTTTGCCTATTTTGCCATGCTCTTTTTTGTCTATATAGAATTCAAACCGTTTCACATTAAGGGCGGTTCTCAGGCCCTTTCCAATGCAATAACAAATAAATTCCTTTCACATGGGGGGACTGCCCGTTTCAATTGCGGGGTGAAAAAGATAATAGTGGAAAACGGTGCTGTTCAGGGTGTAGTAACGGAAGATGGTGATCATATAGAGACGAAATATGTGGTCTCTAATGCATCGCAGGTAACCACATATACACAGCTTATTGACTCTGAAGAGGTCCCCGACGAGGTCCTCAGGGAAATGGGGGGTCGGAGTCTCAGCCCCTCGGCCTTTACCATGTTTATAGGATTTGATTGTGAGCCGGGTGAGTTGGGGATTACTGAAACAACAAACTTTCTGCTCGATGGTGTCGATGCCACGGATAGGGTACTCAATCCTATGCGGCGTGTGGATATCAGTGACGAAACCATGGTTCTGAGTTGCTACGATGTGTCTGACCCGGATTTTTCACCTCCAGGAACGTGCCAGGCAAACGTTGTTACCCTGAAATACGGCGAGCCCTGGATGCGCATACCCCCGTCACAGTATCACAGGGTAAAATACCAATGCGCGGAATCCATGTTACGCCGGATCGAAGCGATCTTTCCGGAGGTCAGGAAACATATAGAAGAAGTTGAGGTGGCAACGCCCTTGACCCACATGCGGTATTTAGGGCATCCTAATGGTGCGATTTACGGGTTTGAGCAATATACCAAAGACGCCATGTTTTTTCAGCCGGGACGTTATTCTCCCATTGGAGGCCTCTATTTCGCCAGCGGATGGATCGGCGATTGTGGGTTTCAGCCCACACTACAGGCCGGGATGTCGGCAGCCAAGTCCGTTTTGAGAAAGCTCAATTCAAATTAGGGAGGGACCATGAAAAAGCCGATTTTTGAGGAATTTGACGGATATAACAGTATCGTTGAAGAGATCGAAACAAGCAGGAAATACGGGACAGACTATGCGGTCTATCGGGATTCAGTGGATAAGCAGATCAACCTTTTGCATCCCACCCGGATGAAGCTCTGTGTCTCCGAGATCGTTGACGAAACCTCCTCTACAAAAACGTTGAGATTAGTCTCTCGAAACGGCTACCTTCCGCCTTTTTTAGCAGGGCAGTACATCGCCCTTTTTCTGGAACTCAGCGGGATACGTACCAGCAGACCCTACAGCATCTCTTCTCCTCCCAATCAGACCGGCTTCTATGAAATCACAATACGGCGTGTTGAGGAAGGGCTTGTATCCAACTACCTGCTCGATGAAGTAAAAAATGGGGACGAGCTTGAGAGCTCCGGGCCCGTTGGGAATTTCTATCATAATCCCCTCTTTCATGACAGGACCATGGTCTGTATTGCGGGTGGAAGTGGTATTACTCCTTTTCGGAGTATGATTCGTGAGATTGTCGAGTGTGGTCTGGAACGGGCTGTATATCTTTTCTATGGGAACAAAAACCTAAATGACGCCATCTTTCATGATGAACTGCGTTCCCTTTCAGACCGGTTTGAAAATATTAATTACTTGCCGGTCATTGAAGAGCCTCAGAAGAAGGGATACGAAGGACCAACGGGGTTTATTACCGGGGACCTGATAAGGGAGATCATAGGAGAGGCTGCTGAAAAGACCTTTTACCTTTGCGGGCCCCAGGGGATGTACGATTTCTGTGTGCCCGAACTGGAAAGACTTGGCATTCCGAAAAGGAAGATAAGGAAAGAGGTGTATGGCGCACCTGCCCATATATGCGATCATCCGGGCTGGCCACAAGAGATAAAGGCAGATGACGCCTTTGCGGTAAAGGTGGATGGCGGCCCCACGATTGAAGCCCGAGCCGGTGAGCCGTTAATGCTTGCCTTGGAGAAAAAAGGCGTCTTGATTCCATCGCTTTGTCGCTCTGGTGAATGCAGTATGTGTAGGGTAAAGATCCTGTCCGGAAAAGTTTTTCAGCCGGCAGGCGTACCTGTCAGGAAGTCGGATACGCAGTTTGGCTATGTCCATTCATGCGTTTCTTTTCCTGTTGAAGATCTTGAAATATTGTTATAAGGTCGCGTATATGCCATTAGAAGCGACCACCCTGGAAAGGAGCTCTTGAGTTTCATGTTGCAGGTGAACAACCTCGAAGCAGTATATAATGATATTATTTTAGTGTTAAGGGGCATCTCCCTGGATGTGCCGGACGGTAGCGTTATTGCCTTTTTAGGCGCAAACGGCGCAGGCAAGAGTACTACATTGACGGCCATATCCGGCCTTTTAGACTACGAGGACGGAGAGATCATGAAGGGGACCATAGAATTTGACGGCCATGCTATCCACAAGATGGACCCGCAGGAGATCGTTCGTCTTGGGATAACGCAGGTTCCTGAAGGAAGGAGGGTTTTTGGGGAGTTGAATGTGGAGGAAAATATCAAGGTGGGTTCTCATACCCGTCGTGACGGCAAGAAGGAGGTCGAGCGCGACTATAAGAAAGTCTTAAGTTATTTCCCGATACTTCGAGAGAGGTTGAAACTCCAGGCGGGCTTCTGTAGTGGGGGCGAACAACAAATGCTGGTCATTGGGCGGGCCCTGATGGCCCGTCCCTCATTAATGATGCTCGATGAACCCTCTTTAGGGCTCGCCCCGATGCTGATGGACGAGATATTCCAGATCATTAAAAGAATCAACAGTGAAGAAAGAGTTTCAATCCTCCTTGTGGAACAGAACGCCCTCATGGCCTTAGCCGTCTCCGAATACGGCTATATCATGGAGAATGGAAAGATTGTTCTTGACGGTCCGAGCCGGAAGCTAATGCAGAATGAGGATGTTAAGGAATTCTATCTCGGCATCAAAGAGGACGAGGATCGTAAGAGCTTTGCCGAGGTGAAACATTATAAACGGAGAAAACGCTGGCTTTCGTGAGTGATAACTCCCCGGTCGTGAGGCAATATGGCAACCTTGGGTCCCGCTTCCAGCGGGAAACCCTGTCGGAGATCCCCGCACATAATACGGGGGAAACTGTTAGCGGCTACGAAATATGGGATTATTAGAAATCAAGGACATATCCCTCACATTTGGGGGCATAGAGGCCCTGCACAGGGTGTCCCTTTCTGTGGAATCTGGAGAACTCTATTCCGTTATCGGTCCGAACGGAGCAGGGAAGACCTCCCTTCTGAACTGCATTAGCGGTTTTTACAGGCCTGAGAGAGGAACGATCCTTTTTAGGGGGAAGGAATTTACAGGGCAACGTCCGGACCAGGTTGCCAGACTTGGTATTGCCCGGACATTCCAGAATGTGGAATTGTTTTCCCATATGAATGTCATAGACAACATGCTTCTGGGTCGTCATAATCTTTACAGGAACGGTTTTTTTAGAAATGCGGTCATGGGTTACCGGAGCCGGGAGGAGAACCGACACCGCCGTAAGGTGGAGGAGGTTATTGATTTCCTGGAAATGGAACAGTGGCGGAAGCATCTGGTCGCCAGTCTGCCGTACGGGGTGCAGAAGCGGGTGGAATTAGGCCGGGCCCTGGCCCAGGAACCCAAAATCCTCCTTTTAGACGAACCGATGGCCGGGATGAACCTGGAAGAGACCGAAGACATTGCCCGGTTTGTTCTCGATGTTCATGAGGAGTTGGGAACCACTATTGTGATGATTGAACATGATATGGGTGTGGTGATGGATATCTCGGAGCGCATATGCGTGCTTGACTTTGGCAGGAAAATCGCAGAAGGAAAACCGGGTGAAGTCCAGAAGGACCCTGAGGTCCAGAAGGCCTATCTTGGCGTGGATCACGAAACCGTTATGAGAGGAGTGGCAAACCCGTGAAAGAAGATACCATACCTCGCATATTCCTCGGCAAGGTGAAAAAATACGGGGACCGGGTCGCCTTGCGTGAAAAGGAATTCGGTGTATGGCAGGAGATCTCATGGAACGAATACTGCCGGCATGTGCGCCATTTCTGCCTGGGCCTGATGGAGTTAGGGCTTTGCCGTGGCGATCATGTGAGCATATTTGGAGAGAATGAGCCTGAATGGCTTTACTCTGACCTGGCAGTGCAGAGTGCGGGTGGGGTGGCGGTTGGGGTATATCCCACCAATCCCGCCAAGGAGGCAAGTTACGTCATTGGTCATTCCGAGTCGATTTTCGTAATATGCGATAACCAGGAGCAGGTGGATAAGGTCTTAGAGGTAAAGGAGGACCTGCCCAAGCTCAAAAAGATCATTGTAACGGACATGAAAGGCCTGCGCCGATATGCCGACCCTATGATCATCTCTTTTGAATCCGTGGGAGATATCGGAAGCAGGGTCGAGGAAGATGTTCCGGATAAATACTATCGCATGGTAGAGCAGTTGAGACCTGAGGATGTGGCCATAATGGTTTATACCTCCGGTACCACGGGACCTCCCAAAGGCGCCATGCTGAGCCACGATAATGTGATGCAGTTCCTCAAGGCCCAGAACCAGGTACTCCCCCAGTATGACACGGATGAGATCGTTTCATATCTCCCCTTATGTCATGTGGCTGAACGCATGATGTCGGTTTTTTTCCCCCTCAATTCCGGCGCCACGGTCAATTTTGCCGAAAGTGTCGAAACCGTAACCATGGATATGGGGGAGATCCTTCCCACCTTTTATCTGGCTGTACCGCGTATTTGGGAAAAGATGATGGCAGGCATCATCATCAAAATGAAAGATGCCACATGGTTCAAAAAAAATATGTACAAGATATGCTTCCCCATCGGAGAACGTATGGCAGACGCCAGATTGTCCGGAGAGGCCATACCGTTCTCCCTGAAAATCATGTACGGATTGGGATATCTCGGGCTTTTCAGGCACCTTAAAAAGGAGCTGGGTCTTCTGAGAGCCCGGATTGCTGTAAGCGGGGCCGCGCCCATTTCTCCGGAAGTGCTTAAATACTTTCACTCCCTGGGAATTCCGGTTCTGGAAGGGTGGGGTATGACCGAGGAGACGGGCATCGGAACCTGTAATGTCCCGGAAGATGTCAGGCTGGGGACGGTTGGCAAGCCGATTCCCGGTGTGGAAGTGAGAATCGCGGAAGATGGCGAGATCCTCCTTAAATGCAACCATATCTTTGTGGGCTACTGGAAGGACCCCGAGGCTACGGCAAAAACCGTTCAGGACGGGTGGCTTTACACCGGTGATGTGGGGGAACTGGACGAAGAGGGGCGGCTTAAGATAACGGATCGAAAAAAGGAGATTATTATCACCTCGGGAGGCAAAAATATTGCCCCTTCGGAGATTGAAAACCGTCTGAAATGCAGCCCTTACATCAATGAGGCGATCGTGATCGGGGACGGACGCAAATTTCTGAGCGCCCTGATCCAGATCGAGTACGACAACGTTGCCAAGTGGGCCCAAGAGCGCAGCATCGCCTACACCACATTCAAAAGCCTGGCCCGGAATCAGAAGATTTACGAGATGATAAAGAAGGAGGTTCACGAGGCCAATAAAGACTTCGCACAGGTTGAGACCATCAAACAGTTCAGACTTCTCGACAAGGAACTGGACCATGACGACGACGAACTCACGGCCACGTTAAAGCTCCGCAGAAAAACCGTTTACAAGAAATTTGGTGACATCATAGAAGAAATGTACGGAAGTAAAAAGGGCTAAAAAATGGGCTTCCAGATTTTTGTTCAGCTTATTGTTACCGGGCTTGCCTGGGGAAGCGTTTACGCGTGTATTGCGTTAGGGTTTGTCCTCATCTTCAAGGCCACCGATATCTTTAACTTTGCTCAGCCCGAATTAATGATGTTTGGGGCCTATGTCGCCTTTACACTGATCACCATGCTCAAGCTCCCCTTTGTCATCGGTTTCCTCGTGACCCTTGTCTTGATGGGCCTTATCGCCGCTATCCTTGAGATGATGGTCGTGCGCCCAATGGTGGGCGAACCGGTTCTGGCAGTGATCATGGTGACTTTAGGGTTGGCCAACGTCTTAAGGGGACTTACCGGGCTGATATGGGGATATGAAGAACTCCAGTTCCCCAGCCCCTTTCCCGAAGATCCGATAATGCTTTTTGGGGCGGCCGTCAACCAGGCGGAAATCTATACCGTCGTTGCCACGGTGATTCTACTGATTATCTTTTTTTTCTTTTTCAAATACTCTGGCGCGGGTATCAGTATGCGGGCTACTGCGGAAGACACCCGGACGGCCTTTTTGATGGGAATCAATGTGAAAAGAGTATTTACCGCTTCCTGGGCCATCGCATCTCTCGTGGCTACCATTGCCGGGGTGTTTCTGGCCAGTTTCACTTTTTTAGAACCGATCATGGGTCACGTTGGCCTTAAGGCGCTTCCCGCTATTATTCTGGGTGGGCTTGACAGCGTGCATGGCGCCATAATAGGCGGGCTGATCATCGGTGTCACGGAAAACCTGGCCGGCTTTTATCTGGAAGACTATCTGGGTAGCGGTATCAATGAAATTACGGCCTATGTGATTGTATTGATCGTTATGATGATCCGTCCGTATGGGCTATTCGGAACCAAGGAAATAGAACGGGTGTAGAGGTTGGAAAGAACATTATGGCAGTTACCCAATTTTGCATAAGGACCTACCAGCAGGACTTGAGGATATTTCCGAGCCCGGCAGCCAAGATATCTTTGTTAATCCTTGGTCTTGCGCTCTTATACCTTCCCTTTCTTGCGGGGAAATACGTTGTCTTTGTGGCCTGCGTCTGTGGCGTGTCCGTTATCAGTGCCTTAGGTCTAAATATCCTGACGGGTTATACCGGTCTCATTTCCATGGGTCATGCGGCCTTTATGGGTATTGGTGCCTACACAGCCGCCATACTCTCTTCCAAGGCAGGGTTTCCCTTTGCTGCGGCGCTCCCTTTGGCAGGCCTCATGGCCGCGGCTACCGGTGCGGTCGTGGGTATACCGACGCTGAGGCTTAGAGGCCTCTATCTGGTGGTCACCACATTAGCATTCCAGTTTATAACAGAGCATGTCATTTATCACTGGGAGAGCCTCACCCTCAGTGACAGGGGCATTACGCTTCCGAGCCCAAGCCTCCTCGGCTACAAGCTGGACACATACGAATCATTTTATTATGTCATACTGGTGTTCGCCGTGGCGACGGCCCTGTTTACCAAGAATCTGGCAATGAGCCGAACAGGGAGGGCATTTGTGGCAGTCAGGGATCGAGACATCGCTGCTGAGATTATCGGTGTCCACTTGGCCAAATACAAGGTCCTTTCCTTTGTCGCCAGTTCATTCATTGCCGGTATGGCCGGTGCGCTCTACGCCTATCTTGTCGGCCTCATCGGTCCTGACCATTTTACCTTCAACCAGTCGATCCTTTATATTGCCATGATTATTGTCGGGGGCATTGGCACCGTGCTCGGCTCGATTATCGGGGCAGTATTTATGGTCCTGCTGCCTGAGGTTATCAGCGCTGTTTCCGGACCGATAGCCTCGGCTTATCCGACCTTTTCGCCGAGAGTAGGGGCGATTTCAGTGATCGTGTACGGCCTCGTCATCATCGGGTTCCTTTTATTCGAACCCGACGGTCTATTCGGGATATGGATAAAGATCAAGAGATATTGGAAACCCTGGCCTTTTACTTACTAAAGGATTGTCTGGTGTGATGTTGTGTCTTCCAGACGGCCTTGTTTTCACATCAAATCTAATCTTATTGGGAAGGAGGATATCATGAAGAAAAAGGTTTTGCGTTTTGGGATGGCCATTCTGTGTATCTTGGGCGTCAGTTTTCTTGCTACGGCTAATGTCCAGGCCGAGGTGGGGGTGACCGATAACAAGATCCTATTCGGCAGCTTTCAGGACATGTCCGGTCCCGGGGCCTATCTGGGCAAACAGTGCAGTGCGGCACTGTCGGTCTGGAAGAAATGGGTCAACGAGGACCTTGGAGGGATCCACGGGCGCAAAGTGGATTTTGTGATTGAGGACATGAAGTACGACCCGGTCCTGACCAAGACCGCGTTTACCAAACTGGTCAATCAGCACAAGGTGTTCGCGATCATTACAGTGTATGGGTCAACACCCTGTACCGCCATACTCGAAGACATCAAGAGGGAGAAGATCCCGGTGTTTCCAACTGCCGCCACCACACAAAACATGTTCGACCCGCCCAATCGCTACCTGTTCTGGTATGCCTGCAGCGACGAGGACAACGGGATCATGATGGTGGATTACTTGGTCAATGACCTGAAGATAAAGAACCCCAAGCTCGGTGTGGTCTATCAGGACGATGAATGGGGCAAATCCGCCCTGAAGGGTGTCAAACTCGGCGCCAAAAAATACGGGCTCAAGGTCGCTTCGGCGGGCTATAAGCGGGGCTCCAAGAGCCTCAACGCCCAGGCCATGAAGATGAAGGCCAAGGGCGTAACCCACTGCTTTTATGCCGGATATGCACCGGTCTATGCCAGTCTCCTGAAAGAGGCGCACAAGATCGGTTGGAAGCCTGTCTTTTTCGGCGATTATGTCACCGTGGATCCCAGGGCATTTATGGCAGGCAAGCTGGCAAACGGAAACTATCATTTTTTTAACCTGGGTATGCGTCATGAAAGGGGCCCCGGTTGGATTAAGATGGAAAAACTCTTTACCGAGAAATTAGGTGCAGAAGCTGCCAAAGGCCCCCTGAGTTGGCGTCTTATGCCTCTGATGTGGAACCCGTTGCTTTTCCTGACCCAGGCCCTGGAGGACTGCGGCCGCGACCTCACAAGGGAGAAATTGATTGATGCCCTTGAGAACATCAAGGATTTTGATTCGGGAGGTTTGGGCAAGATACAATACGGCCCGAATATTAGAAAAGGGACCCACTATTACAGGATTTTACAGTGTGATGCGGAAAAAAAGGATTTTTTCCCTGTTACCGGGTGGCGGCAACCGAGTATTTTGTATGGGTCCAAAGAGCGACCTGCCAAGAAGTAAGAGATCCAATCAGACAATCAACCGGATGGGTTTTAACCGGCCCATAGGGAATAAAGGCGGGGAGCCTCCCCGCCTTTTTCCGTGATGGGACAAGAGGAGTAAAGGATGACCGACAATTTGCGTGCTGATCAGTGGCGAAATATCCTCTCTGGATTTCTTGAGCCAATGAAGTGACATACGGAATCATTATCCCAACTTCGCTAAATCTACCCGAACTGAGGATGTCACAAAGTTTCAGGTTGCCGAAATCTTTGACTTGCGGCAAGATAAAAACGTCTGAAATGAGGCTGGGTTTGATTAGTATACGAACCAATATCGTATTTTGTTACAGTGAAGGCTTATGCTCGAAAGTATGCGTTTTGAGGGTTGTCGAAACCCGAAAGATCGTTTATGGATCTAAGCCTCTGATTATCCGCAGGGAAAAGAAGTACTCATAAAGAAAAAGCTGCGGTCAAGACGGGTCAAACATTTTTTCTCGAAACTTCGTAAGCAACTATGGGGGATGAACCATGCGAGATAGATTTTGCCGATCTACGAAACCTTTGGGCTGTTTTTCTATGGCTTTCATCATATTATTCTTGATCGCTGCTTCATCCTCAGCCGAAGAGGTCAGAAAGCCAGAAGTCCTTATTCTCAACTCCTACCATCAAGGGGTAGACTGGACTGATGGCATAATGAACGGAATCTTGTCATGTTTCAAAAAGGCAAAGCTTGATGCTGATCTATACGTCGAGTATATGGACACCAAGAGAAATCGGCCCGATAAAATCTTCCCATCCCTTTTTGGGCTATATAAGCTGAAGTATCAAAAGAAGAAATTTGACTTGATCATCAGTTCAGACAATAACGCCCTGAATTTTCTTTTACTCAATCGAAATCAACTTTTTCCAAATGTTCCGATCGTGTTCTGCGGTATCAACAATTTCCAGGATTCACTCATTGCCGGTAAAGAACAAATCACCGGTGTCGTTGAAGATCACGATATTAAGGGTACGATTGAACTTGCCCTGCGCGTCCACCCTAAAACCAAGCATGTAGCCGTAATCTGCGACAACACACCAACTGGCCTTGCGGATATCGAAAAACTGAAACCCATACTATCTGAATTCGATGAGAAAGTTGATTTCATCAAGATCTTTGAATTTACTGGAAAGGAACTTCAACAAAAGCTCCAAGGCCTACCTGAAAACACTGTAGTCTTTTCCCTTACTTTCTTTGTGGACAGAGATGGAAGATTTTATTCCTTGGAAGAGAGTTCAGCGCTGTTGGCTGAGAGTTGCGATCGGCCAATATATGTCGTAGGAGACTTCAAGGTTCGGAAAGGTGTATTGGGAGGTGTGATTACCAGCGCAAAGAAGCAAGGGGAAAAGGCAGCGGAAATCGCTATAAGAATTCTGCAAGGAGAATCAGCCGACTCTATTCCGGTCCTCCGAAAAAGCCCAAACATCCCCATGTTCGACT